>JBIIWK010000029.1:0-16954 GCA_044338955.1 Burkholderiaceae bacterium | reverse complement strand
TTTGTAATCGTCAGGCTTGTCACAGCAGACTTAACAACAGAGTTGGATGCCATCAGAACTACACCTGAGAAGTCGTTACAGAATTCCTATCATACGGGGAGGCGTATTTTTTCGCATTCTTCGACACACTGGTAGGCTTGTTTTAGTAGTTTTCGCCTTCTAAAAAAGTGGGCAGACCCGCGGTGTTGATTTTCGCCTGCTCGAATCCCCGCCCGTCTTCTCTGGCTGACCTGAGTTCATGACAGTAAACGGAGCGCTCTTACCTCAATTTTGGTGAATCTCACATCTGTTTGGCAAACAGGTATATTGGTATGACAACAAACAATATTCAGGAGCAAACTATGTGGGAAGAAAGCGAACGTTACCCCGACCCTCGCGTCATTTCGTTAGACCCCTCGTTTGATACCTATCGCTTAGCGCTCGCCTCGGTTGAGCGTATTGCCACTGGGTTTCGCTGGGCAGAAGGCCCGGTATGGTTCGGCGACGGTCGCTATTTGCTCTGGAGCGACATCCCCAACAACCGCATCATGAAATGGGAAGAAGAAACGGGCGCGGTCAGCGTGTTTCGCAAACCCTCAAACTGGGCCAATGGCCATACCCGCGATCGCCAAGGTCGTCTGGTCAGTTGCGAACACGGGAGACGCGTCACTCGCACCGAATACGATGGCAGCATCACAGTATTGATGGATTCGTTTCAAGGTAAAAAACTCAATGCCCCCAATGATGTCGTCGTGAAGTCAGATGGGTCAATCTGGTTTACGGATCCACCCTTTGGCAGTTTAGGCAATTACGAAGGTGTCAAATCACCGCTTGAGTTGCCACACTCGGTGTATCGCATCGATGGCGTCACAGGTGTTGCAACGCTACTGACAGACCAGCTTAAAGGGCCCAATGGCTTATGTTTTTCACCAGACGAAAGTCTGCTCTACATCATTGAATCGCGCGCTACGCCTAATCGCTTGATCCAGGTGTACGACGTGGTCGACAACGGCACCAAGATTGCCAACGGCCGCGTATTTCTAGATGCGGGTACGGGCAGCATCGACGGTCTACGTGCAGATATCGATGGCAATCTGTGGTGTGGCTGGGGCATGGGTACGCCAGAACTTGATGGCGTGATGGTTGTCTCGCCGGCAGGCAAGATGATTGGTCGCATCGCGTTACCAGAACGTTGTGCCAATCTGTGCTTTGGTGGGCTTAAACGCAACCGATTGTTCATGGCCTCGTCGCACTCAATTTATTCGTTATATGTGAATACACAAGGCGCGCTTGGGGGTTGAGTCGTATCGTGAAGCAACGCTATTACCTATCAATGTCCGTGTTGCCGAGAATAACGCAACGCCTTTGAACGGTAAAAATATTCTTCATGACGTTCAAAATGTCTGATCGAACCCGAAGGTCACGATCTTGATCGCCCTCAGTTGGTACTCAATAGGTATTCAACCAACATCAACAACCGTGGCCATGTCTCGATACAAAAAGAACATGGCCACGCTAGCGCCTCAAAGCAAACCTTCAGGTACGGCGAGCCAAATAATCTAACCTATTAAGCCTTTGCCAACGCCTGCTCAAGATCCTCTTGTAGATCGCTGATGTGCTCAATACCAACTGACAACCGAACCATACTTTCTGAGACTCCAGCTTTGGCAAGCTCTTCAGGATTCAGCTGACGATGTGTGGTCGACGCTGGATGTGTCGCCAGTGACTTCGCATCGCCGATGTTCACCAGACGTGTAAATAGGTTCAGGGCATCGAGAAAACGCGCACCCGCTGCCCGAGGATCAGAGTCTGTGCTTTTTATGCCAAAAGACAAAATACCCGAAGCCCGCCCACCCATTTGGCGCTGCACTAACGCATGATCTGGGTGATTGGGCAGGCCAGCATAACGCACCCATTCAACCTTTGGGTGTTTTTCAAGGTACTTAGCTAAAACCAACGTGTTCTCGCAAATACGATCCATACGCAACGCCAAGGTTTCAATACCTTGCAAAATTAAAAAAGCATTGAATGGTGACAACGCGCCACCTGTATTTCGCAAAGGCACAACGCGCGCGCGGCCAATGTACGCCGCAGGGCCAAGAGCCTCGGTATAGACGACACCGTGGTAGCTCACATCTGGCTCGTTTAAGCGTGCAAACCGTTTTTTGTGCTCCGCCCACGGAAATTTTCCGCTATCTACAATGGCACCACCAATGCTATTGCCGTGTCCACCTAGGTATTTTGTCAAAGAATGAACAACGATATCTGCACCGTGTTCAATCGGACGCATCAAATAAGGACTTGGCACAGTGTTATCAACAATCAAAGGAATTCCGTGTGCATGCGCGACCTTAGCAAGCGCAGCGATATCGGTCACGTTTCCTAGTGGATTACCAATCGACTCGCAAAATATGGCCTTTGTTTTTTCGTTGATGTGTTTGGCAAAACTTTCGGGCTCACGCGAATCCGCAAAGTGCACAGTGATTCCTTGTTGCGGAAATGTATGCGCAAAAAGGTTGTACGTGCCACCGTACAGTGTGCTGGCTGAAACGATATTGTCACCCGCCTCGGCGATCGTCTGAATCGCATAAGCAATCGCAGTCATGCCCGAAGATACCGTTAGTGCTGCGAGGCCGCCTTCAAGCGCTGCCACACGCTTTTCAAGTACATCGTTAGTCGGGTTCATGATGCGTGTATAAATATTACCCGCAACTTTTAAGTCAAATAAATCGGCGCCATGTTGTGCGCTATCAAAAGAATACGCAACCGTTTGATAGATCGGCACAGCGACCGCTTTGGTGGTTGGTTCGGGGGTGTAGCCTGCGTGAACAGCCAACGTTTCGATTTTCATTTTTTTCCTGTGTGTTCAAAAAGACAAATGACAAAAATTTCTATTTGCAATCAACTGCTCACTAAAAACGGTGACTTAATGAATTAGCTTGCGTCTGACCAACCACGCTTGCATCATTTTAGTACCCATTCGCGTTGTGCCAACAATTCTCTTCGTTCACATCATAGACAAGTGCCGTAAAAAGCGCTAATCAAATTTCGGCATTAGCATATAGATGGATAACTCTTGAAGACGATACTGTCATTAGCGACTATCGTGAAGTCAGGATATTTTGAAGAGGGCCGCGTACGAGGGTTGATGACTTTAATGCCAAGCCGCAGTCCTCTGGCGCCCACTGCCCCAACCGCACAAGAAGTTGGCATCAACCACATGTCGATTAGCCCTTGGGGTGGCCAATACGGACCCCTTGAAATATCGACAGCGGTGGTGAACCGTGTTGCGCTCGCCATGAAAAATGTCGCGGCACGGAAAGACATACGCGAGTAGCTTGGGACGATTGCCTTTGAGCTTCAGAGCTCTACGCCCCCCAAGATGAATCAAGTCAACAAAGATCAGCTTGCAACTTGGCGCAAGACTGCTGAAGCGATCAATCTTGAGCGAAACTAAGAAGCCAATGCGCGATTGAGATGACGTCGCATCTCAAAAGGATCAGTTTGCTTACACAGCCTATGGGGTCGTTAGGTCTTGTCGATACCCTGATAGGTTAAGCCCAGTCTGGCTCTTTCCAAACCACGTTATCGTCGATTGGCCAGACGGGTCTAGGCAAAGCTTTAAAACTGAGTCGTTTCAAGTTAGGCGTCGTTAACCCTGGGCTATCGACATCCATAATTTGTTCATCAGAGAAGAACTCATCAAAGCCAGCACGGTAATGACCGCGACTTTTGACAATCAGGCATTGGATTTTTGAAATGTCAATGCGATGCATTTCAAGCATCACGGGTTCAGCTAACTGACGGCGCAAAGTGCCCACCACCACTTGCAGACCCGAGTCTACCAACTCTAGCAAGGCACTGGGCCCCAGTGAAAACTTACGATCTTTCATAATGCCGCGTCGACCTGTTTGAAACCCATCACGCAGGCAAATAATTTTTGCGCGGGCAGCAAAACGTTTTGAATGTTCGTGTTCTGTCGCGTTGAAGACTGCATCGAACACCGCACCTTCACCCAGCGTATGCGCTTGCGCAGCCAACTCAGGGGCAACAAACATCCCAAGCACCACTCCTGGGATTCGTGCCTCATGAAATGCCTGCAGCAACCACGCAGTACTGCCCCGCCCGCCACCACCCGGGTTATCAGCAACATCAGCAAACAACATCGGCGCTAAGCCCGCACGAGCAATTTTGACGGCCTGTTCAACTTCAATCGTATCTGCGACGTACCGCGCTCGGTCAGCCCACGCTGCCCGGGCCACGGTTAACGCCGCCGCACGCGCAGCGGCCAAATCCCCACGCGAGGTCACTGTGATGGTCATGCCGCACTTTGGTACATCTGAAAACACAAAGCCACCTGCCACTGAGACGTTTGCAATGGGCCCTTCTGAAGGCTTTTGCATCAACGAGTAAGCGAGCTTCAACAAATCAGCATAGGGACCGCGCGCCGAGAGCAAAGTCACCGAAGGCGGTGTAATCGGCAAGCGGATAAAGGCCTTTACCGTTTTCATGCCGGCAAACATTTCGTTCAATAAGTCGGCAGCTTCGGCGCCACGCTCGCGTTGATCTACGTGTGGATTGGTGCGATACGCGACCAAGGCATCCAGCGCATCAACTGTTTGAGGTGAAACATTGCAATGCAAATCGTGCGTGGCAAGCACAGGGATATCGGGGCCCACGATACTGCGAATCATGGTCATCATGACGCCTTCGGTATCGTCTTCGTGTTCGGCAGTCGAGGCGCCATGATTACAAACGTACACAGCATCAACGGGTAAGGCAGCGCGTAGCGAGGCTTCCGCTTTGTGTATGAATTCTTTCCAGACCTCGTCACTGGTTGGCCCGCCTGGTGGCGCACCAATCACGATTAAGGGTACGGGAGTCCATTCACCAAACGTATCCATTTTCTCGTAAAACCCACGAATCTCGCCGGGCAACTGACTGGCCTGACGCGCCAGGTTGGTAATACGTGCGCCCTCTTCCCAACAGCTTTTTTCAAAGTCTTCGCGGACTGACAATGGTGCGAAGCGATTGGATTCAAGTACAAAGCCGACGATGGCTACGCGGGGAGGAGTCTTAAGCATGATGGTTATCTCGATTATTATTTTTTAGAAAAACTTGAGTAGAGAAGCAAGGCAGACGCAAGAAAAAAAGGCCACGGCATCCACAACTCAGGCTCGCTGAAAGGCCTCGAACAAAGATGTAAAGAACTCAGCCTTTACGAAACGTATAAAACAGTGGCATTTCAGGTTGAAAGTCACGCCACTGTTTACGCAGCGCCGTTACACCGTACACCGCGCCTAACGGGATATAAGGCACATCTTCAAACACCTGCAATTGAATGTCGCGCGCAATCTTTTTTTGCGTTTCAAGATCAGGGGCTTCAAACCAGGCCGCACGTAACTGCTCTAGGCGTTCGCTAGTGGGCCAGCCAAACCATGCTTGCTTGCCGTTACCCCGCAAAGCAAGGTGTCCGGCCGGATCAAGATTGTTAGGCCCGGTAATCGCGGTAAATGCAACGTTCCAGCCCCCTTTAGCGGGCGGCTCTTGGCTATTACGGCGCTGGACTGCAGTCCCCCAGTCCATCGCAATCAGGTCTACCTTAAAGCCTAAGCGTTTAAACAAATCGGCGGTTACCAGCGCTGCCGCGTGATGCGCCGGAAAATCAACCGGATCCAACATCACAATCGGCTCGCCCTTGTAGCCCGCCTCTTTGATCATCGCGCGTGCACGATTCAGGTCGCGCTTACTTTTAAGTTTCTCCATCCCCGCATCACTATCCAGGGGCGAGCCCGGCACAAAGACGCCACAACGATCACTCCAGTATTCAGGAAAATCAGCCCCGTTCACAGCCGTCATATATTCAGTCTGATCAATCACCGACAAGATAGCTTGCCGCATCACGGGATTGTTAAACGGTGCGTGCAGGTGGTTAAAGCGCAGTATCGAAATCGAAGGCAAAGTCCGTTTTAACAGCGTAATCGACGAGTCTTTGCGCAGTACTGGTAAAAAATCATTGTCGATGGTTTCGATACCATCGATCTCGCCAGTTTGTAAGGCGGCAATCGCCGTGGCGCGGTCGGGCACGATGACCCATTTGACCTGATCCACATGCACAATTTTAGGGCCGGCCGTATACGAGGGCGCAAAGCTATCGGTGCGCGGCACGTACTCTTGAAACTTATCGTAAATAATATGTGAGCCCGATACCCACTGGTCAGCCATAAACTTCAAAGGCCCGCTGCCCACCATCTCTTTGACCGGCGTTGTTTCAGGCGCACTCGCCAAGCGCTCGGGCATAATCGCGGCCATACTGGCCTGCGGACGCGCCAAGGCCTGCAAGATCAGCGGAAACGGCTTTGAGAGTTTGAACTGTACTGTCTTATCGTCAAGGGCGGTCAACGACTCGGTCACTAGCATCAATGAAGCGCCCATCAAGTCGCGCTTGGCCCAGCGCACCAGGCTCGCCCGAACATCGGCCGCGCGTACCGGCGACCCGTCATGAAATTTCAAACCCTCGCGCAGCGTAATTTTCCAGAGCAGGCCATTATTTTCGACTGTGTGACCCGCAGCCATTTGAGGAGACACCCTGTATTGGGCATCTAAACCATATAGCGTGTCAAAGACCAACTGCGCATGAATATTGGTGATGGACGCGGTTGTGAACAGCGGATCAAGCAAGGTTAAATCTGCATGCGGCACCCAGCGAAAAATTGATTTAGGGGATTGCGCACGTACCCATGCAGGAGCAGCGCCCAATGAGGCTGCAGCAGATGCTATCTGTAAAAAATTCCGACGCTTCATGTTAGTACTCTCCACCAATACGATGCCGTGCAACAAAATGCCCCTCGCCGACTTGCACCAACGGCGAAACGATAGGTTCATCGCCAATGTTTCTGGCGGGGCTCGGGATTTCAGAGACTTCAAGACTGGTCGTGCGCCGCACAGTTGGGTCGGCAACGGGTACCGCCGCTATTAATTTGCGGGTGTAGGGGTGCTGCGGATTTTCAAAAATAGCGCGGCGCGGACCGATTTCAACGATTTGACCAAGGTACATCACGGCCACCCTGTGACTGACGCGTTCAACAATCGCCATGTCGTGTGAGATAAACAGATACGACACGCCTAAATCTTTTTGCAGATCGAGCAAAAGATTGACAATATGCGCTCGAATAGACACGTCAAGCGCCGAGACCGACTCATCTGCGATTAAGACCCGCGGATTCACTGACAACGCGCGCGCGATACAGATGCGTTGCCGCTGACCACCCGAAAACTCGTGCGGCCAGCGCTGCGCCATCGCCGCATCCAGGCCGACGCGCTCCATGAGTTCGGCAACCTTGCGATCAGCTTCTGGCCCTTGCGCCAAGCCCTGTATGAGCAAGGGCTCTTTGATGCACTCACCGACGCGCATCCGTGGATTCAAGGAGGCAAATGGGTCTTGAAACACAAACTGCAAATTACGACGCAGCGCTTTCAGCGAATTAGCATCTGTCGTATCGACCGAAGTGCCGTCGAACTCAATCGAGCCGCTTGTGATTTTTGCCAAACCCACCAGCGAGCGACCCGTGGTGGTCTTGCCACAACCCGACTCACCCACCAACGAAAGTGTCTCGCCCTCGTGCAGATCAAAGCTCACTTGCTCAACGGCGTGGATGCGTTTTTTAACGAAACCAAAAATACCGCTACGCACATCGAAGCGCGTGACTAGATTCTTGACGCTTAAGACAACGCGATCGGGCTGAGCTGTGCTTTGGATGGCACTCGTCGTTTCATTACTGTTAAGCGCAGCCTGCTCAGCGAGCTTGGTCGATCGACTCAGCACCAAATCAAAACGCGCCGGCTGATCGGTACCATGCATCGCGCCTAGCTTAGGCACCGCAGCCAACAGCGTTTGGGTATACGGATGCTGAGGGTTCGCAAACAGCGGAACCACTGCGTTCTCTTCAACCACTTCACCATAACGCATCACCATGACGCGATTGGCAACCTCTGCAACAACCCCCATATCGTGAGTGATAAAGATCACCCCCATATCCATCTCTTTTTGCAACTCGCGAATCAGCTGCAAAATCTGCGCCTGAATCGTCACATCAAGTGCGGTAGTGGGTTCATCTGCAATCAGCAACGCCGGCTTACAAGAGAGCGCCATGGCAATCATGACGCGCTGTCGCATTCCCCCTGACAGTTCATGTGGATAGCGCCCTAAAATCGCGCTCGAATCCGAAATACGCACTTGATCAAGAATTCGTTTGGCAGCCGCCACAGCTTGCTCATGATTCAAATCCTGATGCAATTGAATCGCTTCGATAATTTGTGAACCTACGGTAAAAACCGGGTTCAAAGACGTCATGGGCTCTTGAAAAATCATCCCTAGATCAGCGCCTCGCATGCTGCGCATCACATCTTCAGAGGCGGCCCGCAAATCAATCTGCGTTCCATCGGCGCGATGAAACAGCATCTCACCCTGATGAATGTGACCCCCGCCGAATTCAACCAGACGCATAATCGACAGCGACGTGACCGATTTGCCAGACCCTGATTCGCCCACAATCGCAAGCGTCTCACCTCGATCAACGTGCAGACTCAATCCTTTGACCGCATGCACGGCAGTCGCACCCTGACCAAACGAAACCGATAAATTTCGTATGTCCAGTACGCGCCGTTGCGACGTTAGCCCATTGTCTGTCATGGTCTAGATCCTCTTTGCCATACGTGGATCAATCGCGTCGCGCAGGCCATCACCTAGCATGTTGATCGACAGAATCGTGATCGATAAGAACAAAGCTGGGAATGCAATCAAATGCGGCTTGATCTGCCAGAGTGCCCGACCCTCTGCCATGATGTTGCCCCAAGACGGTATCGACGGGGGCACTCCCGCGCCAATGAAGGACAAGCTTGCCTCAGCCAAAATCGCTAGGCCACAAATATACGTTGTTTGCACTGTCAAAGCCGCAATCGTGTTCGGGAAGATGTGCTTCGCGACAATCCGCAAGCGCCCTGCTCCCGCAGC
The DNA here is from genome assembly GCA_044338955.1 of Burkholderiaceae bacterium. Classification (GTDB taxonomy): domain Bacteria; phylum Pseudomonadota; class Gammaproteobacteria; order Burkholderiales; family Burkholderiaceae_B; genus Zwartia. Next base: position 7,962 of record JBIIWK010000029.1, on the reverse strand, counting down.
TACGGCTGCTTCAACATAGGGCTGCTCACGCAGCGACAAGGTCAGGCTTCGTACCAAACGCACGACCCTTGGCACTTCAGCGATCGTGACAGCCAAAATGACGTTTTGCAACGAGGCGCGTGTTAACGCAATTAATGCGATCGCCAGTAAAATAGTCGGAATCGACATAAAGCCGTCCATGATGCGCATCACGATTGCATCAATCCATTTGACAAAGCCGGCTGCCAAGCCAATCACTGTGCCTATCACTGCTGACAAGATGGCCACTGAAAATCCAACCGTCAGCGAAACACGTGCGCCGTACACCACGCGCGAATACACATCGCGACCAAGCAAATCTGTACCAAACCAAAATTTTTCGCTTGGCACTCTGGTGCGATGGATAGGCGACAGCGTCGTCGGGTCGATGGTACCCAACCAAGGTGCAAAAATTGCCATTAGGAATAAGAGGCTTAATAAAAAACCGCCCACAACGACTGTCGGATGCCGCTTAAAAAATTGAATGAACCTAGCCATCAGTACTTAATCCTTGGGTCAAAGACACGGTACAAAAGGTCAACCGTCAGGTTCACTAACACATACATAAAGCTAAACATCAGGATCACGCCTTGAATAATCGGATAATCGCGTCGCAAGATTGCATCGACGGTCAGCCGGCCTACTCCGGGGATCGAAAAAACCGTTTCTGTCACGACCGCTCCGCTAATTAACAAGGCAACCCCGCTACCCACGACCGTCACAATCGGAACGCCCACATTTTTCAAAGCATGCCGAAACAAGATGCCTTTATTACTGACACCTTTCGAACGTGCAGTACGGATGTAATCCTGGGATAAGGTTTCGAGTAATGTGGCGCGACTGATGCGCGTAATCAGCGCCACATAGACGCTACCAAGCGCACAGGTCGGCAAAATGAGCGTTCGAATTGATGCCCAGAACCCTTGAGAAAAAGGTACATAGCCTTGCACCGGTAGCCAGCGCAGCTCTAAACCAAAGGCATACGCCAGCAAATACCCCACGACAAAAGAGGGTATCGAGAAGCTCAGTACGGCCATCATCATGATGCTGCGGTCATAGAACTTGTTGTGTCGCCAAGCTGCCAGAGCACCAAGCGGCACAGCCAGCGTCACCGATAAAATGAGGGTCATAATCATCAAACTGAAAGTCGGCGCAAGTCGCTGACCAATCATCTGGCTGACCTGCAATCCCGTAAACAACGAAACGCCAAGGTCGCCGTGTAAGACTTTCCAGAGCCAGTCACCAAAACGTACTAAAAAGGGCTGATCTAACCCCAACGTCTGGCGAATACGCTGAATATCGGCGGGGGTAGCGTCTTCACCCGCTAACAACACGGCCGGGTCACCGGGGGTCAGGCTGAGCAGGCCAAAAACGAACAATGCCACAAAGAGCATGACGGGCAGCGTCAACAGCACACGCCGTATTGTGTAGGCAAGCATCAAATACCTTTTCAGTCAGCGAATGACCCTAGTCTAGCTGATGTTATCGGGTCGGTAGCTCAGCGTCAATCTCAGGCACAATAGTCGCTATCGAAGCTGTGGTTTATTATTTGAAGATCATGCAGACACTAAGCATTCCAATTTTCCCCATCGGCGCCACCTTATTTCCGGCCGGCATGATGGCGCTCAAAATCTTTGAAGTGCGCTACCTGGACATGACTAAGAAATGTCTGCGTGACAACACACCCTTCGGCATCGTCACCCTAAACCAAGGGGCTGAAGTACAGGTAGCAGGCAAACAAATCGAGTTTGTAGAGATCGGCACGTTGGCCACCATCATTCATTTCGAGGCGGTGCAGCCTAGCTTATTTATGATTCGTTGCCAGGGCGGGCAACGCTTCAAAATCCTTCAAAAAGAACTTCAGGCCAATGGTCTGTGGCGGGCTGAAGTTGAACTGATCGCCCCCGACGAAGTTGTTGCGATCCCCCCTGAACTCTTACCTACCGCCGATGCGCTCACAAAAATAATTCGCACGCTTGAAGACCAAGGTATCGCCCCAGACCAACGCCCCATCATTCAGCCCTATCAGTTGCAAGACTGTGCATGGGTGGCCAACCGGTGCGCCGAGTTACTCGATTTACCTTCGCAACAAAAGCAACACCTTCTGACCATGGAAAACCCCAGACTTAGGCTTGATCTGGTGCAAGAGCTTTTAGAAGATATGGGTGTGTTCAAAGAGCCCGAATAGGCACGCGTCATTCATAGGATAATTGCGCGTTAATTAAAGGATACGGTCGAGTCCCCCACAAGATAAGTTCGCGCCCATCACAAAAAATGAGACTACCTAAAATGAATACTCTTTTTCAGATCTTTGCAGCAAGCGCGCTTGCCTGTTTAACCTCGCTTTCGTTTGCGCAAACAGCGGCTAACTTTCCGAATCGCAGTATTAAAATTGTGGTGCCGTTCGCACCAGGCGGTTCAAGCGATTTCTTAGCACGCCTAGTGGCACAACGGATGACCATCGACTGGGGGCAAACCGTCATTGTCGAGAACAAGCCCGGCGCAGGTGCCACCTTGGGTGCTGACCTGGTTGCCAAAGCGCCAGCTGATGGCTACACCCTGCTGCTGGCTGCCACACATCACATCATTGCTCAAAATGTCTATAAAACCGTGCCCTACGATATTGGCCGTGATTTTGCCCCAGTGAGCGTCATTGCCCTGATCCCCAATATGGTTGTTATCAACGCAAAGGTTCCAGCCAATACGATTCAAGAGTTTGTTGCGTTAGCCAAAACGCAACCGGGCAAACTGAACTATGGCTCTGCGGGCGCCGGTACCGCGCATCACCTGATTGGCGAAATGTTTAATCTGCAGGCGCAAACAGATATCGTCCACGTCCCGTACAAAGGCAGTGCGCCCGCAATCTCTGATTTAGTCAGCGGCCAAACTCAATTAATGTTTGACACGATCACCGCTGGCTTGCCACAAGTGACGGCCGGCAAAACGCGCGCACTGGCGGTCACCACTGCCAAGCGCTCATCTGCCCTGCCTGATGTCCCGACACTCAATGAAACAATTTTGCCGGGTTTCGACGTTGGCACTTGGTTTGGGCTGATGGCGCCTGCCAAAACCCCGAGCGACATCGTGAACAAGCTCAGTGCTGAAGTGACTAAAATCGTCAACATCCCTGAGGTAAAAAGCCAATTGTTAGCAACGGGTGCCGAACCTATTGGCAACACTTCTGCAGAGATGTCTGCGCAAGTTAAAAAAGAACTCGACAGCTTTGCTGCGCTGCTTAAGCAGATTAAGTTGACGGTTGAATAGCCTTCAAGAAGAAGCAGCAGTGCCGATGCAATCAACCAAGCCGTAATATTTTTGCTCGGTTTGATCGAATTGCACCAGCATTGAAGCTGTCGTAAAGCATTACAAACTTTTAACAACCTAGCCTTTTGAATATTCACTATCACTTCAGGAAATCAGCATGGGGACTTTTAGAACATTTCTGTTCGCACCCGCCAATCATCCACGACGCACCGAGAAGGCCTTTACACTCGGGGCTGACGCCGTCATTCTTGACTTAGAAGATGCCTGCGCCGTCTCAGAAAAAGTCATTAGCCGACCCTTGGCCGTGCAAGCCATGCAACGGCCACGCAACTGTCTGGGGTATATCCGCGTCAATCCGATGTCAACGATTTATGCCTATGGCGACCTCGTGGCAACTGTCCAAGCTGGCGTTGATGGTTTGATTTTGCCCAAAGTCGAGAACGCTGGTCAGGCACAAACCGCTGACTGGCTCATGACCGAGCTCGAGCGCGAACGAGGCTTACCGCTAGGCGGCATCGACCTGATCCCGATTATTGAAACCGCCAAAGGCATCGCCAACTTAGGCGAAATTCTGTCAAGCTGCTCACGCATCAAGCGCGTGGCCTTCGGCGCCGGCGACTTTACCCTGGATCTGAATTTGAAATGGTCGCGTGACGAAACAGAACTCCTCGCCTACCGCAATCAAGTGGTCTTAATGTCTCGTGCACATGACAAAGAGCCCCCGATCGATACGGTTTGGGTTGACTTGCAAGATGCTGAAGGTTTCGAGGCCTCAACCAACAAGATTCGCGACCTGGGCTTCCAGGGCAAACTGTGTATTCACCCCGATCAAATTCCGGTCGTCAACAAAGCCTTCACTCCAACTGAAGCGCAAGTTGCACGCGCAACAAAAATTGTTGAAGCCTTTGCAGCTGCCGAAGCTGCTGGGTCTTCATCGATTCAACTCGATGGTCAGTTTATTGACTACCCGATTGTTTATGCGGCTCAACGCATCGTTGCGATTAGTCAAAAATTGGCAGCGACTCGTTAATAGTGGGCTTTTGTCTGCTGACTGGTATGCCGATGCACAAGAGCCTTATTTTGATAGGCTCCCCGCTACATCGGCTACCCGCTAGGTCTACACTTATGTGACCGTCCAAGACTTCCAACCCTGCACAATCATCACCATTGCTAGGGTGTCCAACTCGCAGTATTTTTTCAAGGCAGCCTCCCAAAGCACACGCTCGTCGCGTTTGATCGATTCAAACTGCAGCCGGGCGTAGGCCATCACCGCGGCGCCCCCTTGATTTAATCTTGTCTGATCGGCTTCCTCCTCGTCCCCAGAGGCCAAGTCAAGGTCGTTAAAAACCGATGGCAGCAATTGATACGGATCGATAGGTAAAGCGTCCGTTCCGGCCTGCCACCAGGCGATTGATTCAAGAAAGTTCTTACTATTAACCCGCCCACCCCCATAGCTAGAACAACTGTATGTTTCTTTTAGTAGGTCACAAGCTTGAAGCATCGCCGGCAAGACCTTCTTAATCGAATTACTACCGCCGGTATATTGATGAAAAAACGCCGTCTCTGATAGCTTACAAAGGTCATACAGCTCGCGACTGCCGCGTCGAATGAGATCCTTTCCTACCTTTAGGGTAGTCAGCGTCTTAGCAAACTCCAACAAGTCATCGTTATCAGTGGGCGCGTCGTTCATAAACTCAATTTGACGAATGATCGTGTTGAGTACTGTGTTTTCGTATGGCGACCATGTCATGACGGTTCCATCGTTTGCAGCAAGTGCACTCTTCAAGGCGCGAAGAAAGTCTGAGTTTTGATGGTTACCTGGTTCAGTAGACAGGAATTCGTTAGCGTGAACAAGCGACCCATCTTCGTACAAAATGTGATGAGAAAATTCAAACGCCACTAACTCATTCGGCCGGGCCCCTTTGTGAAAGGGCAAGACCGTGGTCGAGGTCTCAAAGTCAATAAAATTCAGCGGATATTTCCATTTAGACATCTCAGCTTTCACTAGCTTTGCGTCAAAGAAGTATCCTTGTTGATTGAGTCCGGCGCCGTTAATTGCCATCCACTGGCGCCTGGCTGTCGTTAGACCCGTTTCAGCGTCAGTCGGTGGCAAACCAATCTGCTCGGCCGTCAGATCTTCCAACAGGTAAGTCTGCTGTTGCAGCCACTTCGCCACATTTCGGCCATTCCATAAGTCAAGGACTAAGGGTTTTGTCAGCTGCTCATCGCTGAGGTGAAACACCTTTGACCAACACTGGTTCAAGCCGCTCTTGCGTTGACCAGCTGGTGAAGATCTAAATTCGCATTTCTTACAGTGCGCACCAATCGGCGGAGAGATCTGCTCATCTCGAGCATAAAACTCTGACCAAGTGTTGCTGAGGTCTGCTAAAGACCCTACTGCCCCCGGAAATTCGTGCATCATCGACAGAATCTCGTTGACGTACTCCTGAACATCAATAAGCATGAGTATTGGCGCACCAAGATCCGACAGGGTGAGCCCTTGTATTGGTTGGCACGAGATTGTCTTTTTCCCACCCGCCTTACCCTGTATGCGTTGGATGACAAATTTTTGATTCATCCCACTGACTGTGGCTGCCTGAGCTTTGTTAGGCAGCATCAGAAACGGACGAACCTCAGCATCGGGAAGCGCTAAGCGAGCCACATGCGTTTGGAACGCAATATCGATTAGATAGGGAAATATCTTTGAGTTGAACTTTCCTCTGGCTGTTTTAAAGAAATGCTCATCGTCTGGATCAAATGTTTTTGACTTAACTTCGATCAGGTCTATGAACTTACCTTTCTTACTGAGCACATCAACGCGAACGAATAATTTTTCATGCGCCACGGCGCCTTCGAAAATAACGGCATCGTCTTTGTTTAGTAAATCCCTCGTTTTTTCTAGTTGTGCGGCGTGACCGCTAACTGTCACTTGCTCCCCACCAAGAAACATCAACTTCGCTAGCTCGCCCACCTGAAAGCCACCTTCAGCCAACGACTGCAAGAACTCATTGTCATCCAGCGTGTTGGCAAACTCACCTTTGCCGCTGTAATAAAGCTTTGCCGGGCATTCTGTCGCGGTCTTGAATAGACTTTTTGTAAGATATCGAGCAGACATATTGATCTCAGTAATATGATGTTAGAAAATGGCAGGCGAGGTAGTGCCACATAAAAACTTATTGTATTAATCAAAATGCTATAGCGCCAAACTGCAGTATCACGGATCGGTGGGGAATAATTTTTCTAGATACAAATAAATGCGGAATCCCCCAACGCCAACCAACTCGAGCGTTGCCTGAGATGACCTGTCGACTCATCCTCTAAGAAATTGTCTGCAAGTGCCGTTTGACCTTCCCGCGTACTTAAATCTGCTAACGTTCAGCTTGGCTAAACTCCAAATGACTCATATCGTCAATTTGACCTATCAGCCTCACAATTGAGGACTCGAGGGTATTAAGAAACAGGCCTCCCCAAGTTAATTAAAACTGTACTGCGTCTTTGTAATTGAAAACATTTGATTAGCTTTTTATTCAAAAGATAGGAGTTAGTGTGCCAAATTCGGATATAAATCTTTTTAAAAAAATTCTTTCTGCTGAAACGCGCCAAAAAAAACTAGATGATCCAACATTGTTATGGCATGAACAACTTAACGATGAAGAGTTAGCATTTGTGTTGAGCGTTTTTTTCTATTGCAGATCACCAGAATATACTTCAGCGGGTATTAAAGAATTAATAAGAAACAAGGCAGATTGGAACGTCCGCAACACCTTCCCTCTGATCCGTGAATATTTAGATGAAGAACTCACACTTCATCTCTGCAACATCAGTCAAGATTTTTTGAGCGCTATTGCTAAAAATTTCAAGAATCAAAATTTTTATGAAAAATTCATTGCTCAAAGTCAATCAGAGGGCAAGATGTTGTACTACATTCCTCAAGAATTTTTGACCATGAAAATGGTTGAAACTGTTATCCAACGAACGGGAAAAGCGTTGCGGTTTGCGAGAGCTCAGTATCGCACCCAAGAAATATGCAAGATAGCGTTTAATAAAAATCCTGAAATGATTCGATATTTTCCGGCTCAATTTATTACGCGCAAAATTGCATCTGTAGCAGTAGAAAAAGATCTAAATAATATTCCTTACCTTTCTGATAAATTCTTAACTGAAGACTTGATTCTGAAGTACCTAACCAATACACCAAATCGCGCATCTGTGACAATCTTTGAAGATAGTGTGGATAAAGACTTTGATCTAACACGGGCAAACTGGATTCCAAGAAGTTTGTACACGACCAAGGTACTGGAAGCGATCGCGACCTTGCAACCGTTCGAGCTTCAGCAGGTACCGGTTGATTTGTTGACTGAAGACATTTTGATCAAAGCTGTTTGTAGCAACTACTCAAATTCCAATATTTTATTTAGATACGGAAAAAACGATAAGAAAATAATATGGGTCCCTAAAGAACTCCTCTCTATTAAATTATTACAAGAGGCGGTTTTTAACGAACCGGAGGCTCTAAAATATTTGTCTAACACAAAGAAGAAAAAAATCTTCTTAGATTCGATTTTTTTAGTAAAGTTCCAGCAAGACTGTTTAGAAAATTTATATAAAAAATATCCACGTGATCCATTAAAGTTCTGTTTTTCTTATTTCCCAGAAAATGTTTTAAGTAGCGATTTTTTC
>JBIIWK010000028.1:0-17037 GCA_044338955.1 Burkholderiaceae bacterium | reverse complement strand
TCTGTGAGCGCGATTGCCGGCATCGGAACCGACCTCGTCAAAATGGATCGTATTGATCTTGCTTGGCGACGTCATCCAGAACGTTTTCCAGAAAAAATATTAGGCGTCGATGAATTGCGCGTGTTTCGCGCCCGAGCCGCGCGCGACCGCGCTCGGGGCGTGCGCTACCTGGCCACGCGATTTGCCGCCAAAGAAGCCTTTTCAAAGGCGATTGGGCTAGGCATGCGCACGCCAATGTGGTGGACCCGCATGCAAACCTTAAACGCGCCAGGCGGGCGACCGCAGATTGTTCTTTCGGCGCCGCTGGCGCAGTGGTACGCAGAGCGCTACGGCGCGGCGCATGTGTCGCTGACTGACGAGTCTGAGTACGGCGCAGCGTATGTGGTTGTTGAGTCTTTGCCTGTCGCCTGACGAAGTTGTGCGTAAACCTAATTTCTGCGAGCCAAAGTCTGTATGTATGGAATCCAACTCGTACACTGATTCGTCTGGTGAACTGAATACACTGAATCATCCTGAGCACTGCACCCACTGAATCCTCCTGTGAACTGAATCTACGAGAACGCTTGTGAACGCTAACAAAAAAATACCAACGATCGAACGCGGTCCTTTGATGGTCGATGTCGCTGGCCACACACTGACCTTAAACGAAAAAAAGAGACTGCTTCACCCCCTAGTGGGCGGGGTGATTTTGTTTGCGCGCAATTTTGAAAGTCGTGCACAACTATGTGCGTTGACGCGCAGCATTCACCGGTTACGTGCGCCGCAGTTATTGATCGCCGTGGATCACGAAGGCGGTCGTGTGCAGCGCTTTCGCTCTGACGGCTTTACTGTGTTGCCAACGATGCGCAGCTTGGGTGAGTGCTGGATGCAAGACCCCTTGCGGGCGATGCGTATGGCGACCGAGGTCGGCTACGTATTGGGCGCCGAGCTGCGTGCCTGCGACGTTGATTTAAGTTTTACGCCAGTCCTTGACCTTGATTACGGTGTGAGTTCTGTGATCGGCGATCGTTCGTTTCACAGTGACCCGCGCGTGGTCGCGATGTTGGCGCGCGCGCTGGCCCAAGGCTTGGCGCTGGCTGGGATGGCCGCCTGCGGAAAACACTTTCCGGGTCACGGCGCTGTAAAGGCGGATTCGCATCACGCGATCCCCCGCGACCCGCGTTCATTGACGCGTATTTTGCAAGAAGATGCGGCGCCTTACCAGTGGCTGGGGGATCAGGTGATTGCATCGGTGATGCCTGCACACGTTATCTATTCAAAGGTAGATGCAAAGCCGGCTGGCTTTTCAGCCAAATGGATTCAGGATATTTTGCGTAAAAAATTACGCTATGACGGGGTAGTGTTTTCTGACGATCTCACCATGGAAGCAGCCGCGGTGGCGGGCGACATATTGGCGCGTGCGCAGGCCGCACTGCAAGCGGGTTGCGATATGGCCTTGGTCTGTAATCGCCCTGACTTAGCCGATGAATTATTAGTGCGTTTGTCGCATACGTCTGACCCAGCCTCGCGAGCGCGGATTGCCCGCCTGATGCCCGCCAACCAAGCCCTCGATTGGCAAGCGTTGCAACAACAACCCGCCTACCGCAAGGCGCTTGAATCTGTACGTGATCTGAATGAGCGAAGCTGAAACACCAGACTTTGATATCAAAGAGTTTCTGTCGCGCCTGCCGCACTTGCCGGGCGTATACCGGCACATAGATGTATTGGGCGAAGTGCTTTACGTAGGCAAAGCGCGCGACTTAAAAAAACGCGTCTCTTCGTATTTTCAAAAGACTGCCTCAAGCCCACGTATCGGGCATATGGTGGCGCGCGTGGTCAAAATCGAGGTCACCGTCACGCGCTCCGAGGCCGAGGCGTTGATCCTTGAAAACAACCTGATTAAAAGCCTGCGGCCGCGCTACAACATCTTATTTCGTGACGATAAGTCGTATCCCTATTTGATGCTGTCGGCCCACGCTGCCCCGCGCATCGCGTATTACCGTGGCTCGACGCAAAAAAAAGGTCAGTTTTTTGGGCCTTATCCGAGTGCTTGGGCGGTACGCGACACGCTGCAGATTTTGCAAAAAGTGTTTCGTCTGCGTACCTGCGAAGACTCAGTATTTTCAAACCGCTCGCGGCCATGCCTCTTGCATCAAATCGGGCGTTGTTCGGCGCCTTGTGTCAACGAGATCACCCCTGAAGCGTATCAGCAAGATGCCGAGCGTGCGGCACGATTTTTAAACGGTGAAACACAGCAGATCATGGGCGATATCGAAGCCCGTATGCTGACCGCCTCGCAAGCCCTTGAGTTTGAGCAAGCCGCGTTATTGCGGGATCAGATGGGTGCCTTAGCTAAGGTGTTGCATCAGCAAACCATGGAGGACGCCGATCAAAGCGACACCGATATCATTGTGGTGGCGCAGGCGGGCGGGCGCGTCTGTGTGAATTTGGCGATGGTGCGCGGTGGCCGGCATTTGGGTGATCGCGCATTTTTTCCGACGCACACCGATGGTGATTCTCCGTCGCAAGTGCTTGAAGTCTTTATCGCACAACACTACCTTGATCACCCTTTGCCAGCGGCGGTGGTGGGCTCGCATGCGTTGCCCGACGCTGAGTTAATCGATTTGCTGGCTGAATCACGTGCGACCAAGTCGCGCTTTATCAGCCGACCGCAAGGGGTGCGTCGGTCCTGGCTTGAACAAGCCACCCGCAACGCAGAAATGGCCTTGGCCAGTGCCCTGTCAGAGTCTGGCGCCCGCAGTGCCCGTACGCTTGCACTAGCCGAGGCGCTTGAGCTGGATACCGATCCGGTGGTGCTTGAGGCGTTGCACATCGAGTGCTTTGACATCAGCCATACAGCGGGTGAGGCGACGCAGGCATCGTGCGTGGTGTTTGCCCACCATGCCATGCAACCTTCGCTGTATCGCCGCTACAACATCGCCGGCATTACGCCTGGTGATGATTACGCGGCGATGCGGCAAGTGCTGACGCGTCGTTTTGGTAAGGTCGCTGACGGCGAGGCGATCATGCCCGGTCTGGTGTTGATTGACGGCGGCAAAGGTCAGGTCGAGATTGCCAGACAGGTGTTTGTTGAGCTGGGGCTGGGTATCGACGTACTGGTGGGCGTCGCCAAAGGCGATCACCGCAAGGTGGGCCTTGAGACGTTGATTTTTGCGGACGGGCGCGCGTCGCAAGCGCTGGGCCAGGAGTCTGCTGCGCTGATGTTGATTGCGCAAATCCGCGATGAGGCGCATCGTTTTGCCATCACAGGGATGCGCGCCAAACGGGCAAAAGCGCGTAACGTTTCGCGCCTTGAAGATATCGATGGGATCGGTGCCAAACGCCGGCAGCGCTTGTTGGCACGTTTCGGTGGCTTTAGTGGTGTTGCAAACGCCAGTATTGAAGATCTCGCCTCGGTTGAGGGCATTTCGCCTGAGCTTGCAGAACGATTGTATTTTGCCTTGCGGTGAAACATCTTTGTCATGACTAAGTGAGGTAGCATAGCGGCATGCCTTTTAATCTTCCTATTTTTCTCACATGGCTGCGAATCGCCATGATACCCATGGTGATCGGCTTGTTTTACCTGCCCGGTACGTGGCTGTCTTTGCCCGAGCGCGATGCCTGGGCTGCCGGTGCTTTCATTGTGGCGGCCTTAACAGATTGGTTTGATGGGTGGTTGGCCCGACGTTGGAACCAAACCTCAGCCTTTGGGGCTTTTCTGGATCCCGTGGCCGACAAACTGATGGTGTCGGCGGCCTTGTTGGCTTTGCTCAATCTGGATCGGATTGACGTCATGATCGCCTTGATTATCATTGGCCGCGAAATCACGATTTCAGCACTACGCGAATGGATGGCGCAGTTGGGTGCAAGCGCCAGCGTCGCCGTGCATTGGCTCGGCAAAGTCAAAACTGCGGCGCAGATGATTGCGATCCCTTGCTTGCTCTATCATGCCGACCTCTTCGGTATCCCCATAGCGCGCGTAGGCTTTGTTCTCATCGTCGTTGCCGCGATTTTGACTGTGTGGTCGATGCTGTACTACCTGCGTCGCGCCTGGCCCGTGATTCTCGAAAAAACGACCTAGATCGAATCGCATAGAGGACATACTCTGGCCGCTTGCGGGCGTTCAAACAGGTGGATTCTGGTTCCAAGAGCCCTCGAAGACAGTACCCTAAGCTACGCAGGTAAGCGCCTAGGCACAGACTAGTCGAGATCGTTCAACGAGAGTCCCTTTTTTAAAGCGCGTGGCGTGCTGCACCCTGTGCCCGAACTGTCTGGCGTGAATTTGATCTAGATCAATACGCCATCGCTTGCTAGAAATTACGATTCAGGCATGAAGCCCAGATCGCGTTTTAGTTCGCAGACAGCCGCCCATTCGCAGACAGCCAGCAATCCACAGACCACGGCTCACGCGGTTGGCGCTCAGGCAGTCGCACAGCGCCGCCGAGGTTTGGTACGCTTGGGGCTCGCTTGGCTTGCCATGATGCAAGTGATGATGTTTGCCTTGCCGGGCTACCTTCGGCATGAGGCGGGAGGGCAAGACAGTCTTGAAGTGCTCGACTGGGCCATCTTCTTAATGAACTGGGCCAGTCTGACGCTCACGATTCCGGTCATCTTGTATTCGGCCTGGCCGATTTGGCTAGGTTGTGCCCGCGCGTGGTCAGCGCGCCGAATCACAATGGATGTGCCTGTTGGCATCAGTATGCTTGCGGCGTTTATCCCTAGCGTGATGGCGACCTTTAAGGGCGCTGGCGAAGTCTACTTTGATTCAATCACCATGTTTGTCGCGTTTTTGCTGACAGCACGTTACGTCGAGCAACGTGCTAGTTTGGTTGACGCTGGTGCCTTTGCGCCGACGAACCAAGCGAGTGTCACGATACCCTTGAGCTCTGGAGCGTCCGCTCGGGCAACCCAAGCGAATCCCAACGTGCCTTTGAGTGGTGGTGCGTCTATCGAAGCAAATTTATTGAGCTTTAGTTTGCCGCTATTGACTCAGGCCAACCGCGTTGCAACTCTGTTTGTTCTGATCCAACTCACGGTGGCAGCCGTGATAGGTGCGGTTTGGTGGGTGATCGCACCCACGCAGGCCTGGTCTGTCTTGGTGTCGTTACTCGTGATGAGTTGCCCTTGCGCGCTGTCTTTGGCCGCGCCAGTATCGCTGGCTGCGCTGCAAGTAAATCTGGCGCTCGATGGGCCTTTGTCTACAAACCAGCATGAGGTGCTGCTCAAACGCACCGTGCGCATTACGCGCCAAAATCTTTATGGTGCATTAGCTTGGCACGTCTTGACCATGCCCTTGGCTGCCATGGGCATGGTCACACCTTGGTTAGCTGCGCTATCGATGTTGCTGTCCTCGGCAGCTGTGCTGCTCAATGCCTCGCGCCTCTATCGACCCAGACGGGCTGGGCTTAGTCGTGCGGTCGGTGTGTTGACACAAAGCCAACACCTTCAGGCTTAGCGCAATACGGATGGAAATCCTCTACCTACTGTTGCCTCTGTCATTGGTCATCGTCGCCTTGATTGGCGCTTTTCTGTGGTGGGCTGTTTTTTCAGGGCAGTACGACGATACCGAGCAGGCTGGCCTTTCGATCTTGCAAGACGATGATCACACGGTAAGTTGACCCCTATCAAAGGTTTAGTTGATCCATATCAAAGCTGACTTCTGCTGCGCTTGGCATGATGTCTGTATCACGATTCATGAGAGACAAGGCGCCAACCATGACAAGCACTTCGGCAGTCAAAACAGAAAATTTTAATTATGGTGTTGTCCGGCAATTTGCGCTGATGACGGTGGTTTGGGGTGTTGTGGGCATGTTGGTGGGGGTGGTCTTGGCCGCGCAACTGATGTGGCCTCAACTAAATTTTGATATTCCGTGGCTGACCTATGGGCGTCTGCGCCCGTTACACACCAACGCAGTGATCTTTGCCTTTGGTGGCAGCGCGCTGTTTGCCGCCTCGTATTACGTGGTGCAACGCACCTGTCAGGCGCGGTTGTTTTGCGCGCCGCTGGCGGCATTTACTTTTTGGGGCTGGCAACTTGTCATTGTTGCCGCGGCTGTGACGCTGCCCTTGGGCATCACCACCAGCAAAGAATACGCCGAGCTTGAATGGCCAATTGATATCTTAATTACGCTCGTGTGGGTGGCTTACGCAGTAGTATTTTTTGGCACGATTGTTAAACGTAAGGTCAAACATATTTATGTGGCCAATTGGTTTTTTGGTTCATATATTTTGACCATCGCGATTCTGCACATCGTCAACAACATCGAAATGCCGGTCTCGCTCTGGAAATCCTATTCTGCCTACGCCGGTGTGCAAGACGCGATGGTGCAGTGGTGGTATGGGCATAACGCGGTGGGGTTTTTCTTGACCACCAGTTTTCTGGGCATGATGTATTACTTTGTGCCCAAGCAGGCTGAGCGCCCCATTTATTCATATCGCTTGTCGATCGTGCACTTCTGGGCCTTGGCGTTTACCTATATGTGGGCCGGCCCCCACCATCTGCTCTATACCTCGTTGCCCGACTGGACGCAGTCCTTAGGGATGGTGTTTTCGTTGATTCTGTTAGCGCCTTCTTGGGGTGGAATGATCAACGGCATCATGACGCTCTCTGGCGCCTGGTACAAGCTGCGCACCGATCCTATCCTCAAATTCATGGTGGTTTCGCTGTCGTTTTACGGCATGTCAACCTTCGAAGGGTCGATGATGTCAATCCGTACCGTCAATGCACTGTCGCATTACACCGATTGGACAGTCGGACACGTACATTCAGGCGCGCTTGGCTGGGTCGCCATGATCACCTTTGGCATGCTTTATTACCTGATCCCTAGGCTCTGGGGGCGCGAAAAAATGTATAGCGTCAAACTCATTGAGGTTCACTTCTGGATCGCAACAATCGGCGTTGTGTTGTATATCGCAGCAATGTGGATTGCGGGTGTGATGCAAGGCTTGATGTGGCGCGCCACTGAAGTCGATGGGTCCTTGACCTATAGCTTCGTCGAATCCGTCAAATCGACCGCACCGTTTTACTTTATTCGGTTGTTGGGCGGGTTGCTTTATCTCTGTGGCATGCTGTTGATGGCCTATAACGTGTTCAAAACGGTCGTCGGGCACACCGCGGTGAATCCAGTGGTGCCGGGCGCCGCCGATTCAATCCCTCAATTATCCAGCTTGGCACAGGCCTGAGGAGCACATCATGGCACAAGAAAAAACAAGGTTCTTCTCGCACGCAACGCTTGAAAAAAATATCGGTCTGATGATTATTTGTAGTATCTTGGTCGTGCTGTTTGCCGGCTTAGTGCAGATTGTTCCGCTGTTTTTTCAGCACTCAACGACCAAGCCTTCGGCGGGTGTCGAACCCTACGATGCCGTGCGTTTGATGGGCCGCGATCTGTACATTCGTGAAGGCTGTGTTGGCTGTCATTCGCAACAAATTCGAATGTTGCGCGCCGAAGTGCAACGTTATGGCCCTTACTCTGTTGCTGGCGAGTCTGTGTTTGATCATCCGTTTTTGTGGGGTTCAAAACGTACGGGTCCTGATCTGGCACGTATCGGCGAGCGCTATTCTGATGACTGGCATCGGATTCATCTGCGTAATCCGCGGGCAGTGGTACCCGAATCCAACATGCCTGGCTACCCTTGGCTCGCGACAACGCCCGTTCAAAACGATGACATTGGTGATCGGATGCGTGCTCTGCGCGTCTTGGGCGTGCCATACACCGAGGTACAGATTAGTGGTGCCGCGGCCGCACTGAAAGGAAAAACAGAAGAAGACGCCTTGATTGCCTATCTGCAGGGGCTGGGCACTGGGGTGCGCAAAGCCGCGCAGACGCAGCCGCTCAAAGCGGGAGGTCAACAATGATGGCTTACCTCGTAGCGCTATCAACACTATTGGCAATGCTGACGTTCTTTGCAATTGTCTGGTGGGCGTTTTCACGCGAACGTCAAGCGGCCAACGACGAAGCGGCCATGTTGCCTTTCGTCTTGCCCGATGAATCGCATCCACATCCACGCGGAGGCACACGGCCATGAGCGACTTTGTCAACGGTTTTTGGGGGTATTACATTGCCTTCGTAGTGCTAGCAGGAATTACTTGGTGCCTGTGGTTGATATTTTCGCAGCGTAAATGGCTCAAGCCACAACCCGGCAAAGTTGAAGACACTGGTCATGTGTGGGACGGTGACTTACGCGAGTTGAACAACCCAGTGCCGCGTTGGTGGACCATGATGTACGTCATCATGTGTCTGTTTGGCTTGGGCTATCTGGTGCTGTACCCAGGTTTGGGTGCCTTTCAAGGAAGCTTAGCTTACACCTCTGTTCAAGAAGTTAAGCAAGACCAAGCTGCGCTCGACGCAACGATCAAGCCGATCTATGCACGCTTTGCAAAAATGGATATCCCGCAAATTGCCGCAGACCCTGAAGCGCATTTGATCGGCGAGCGCTTGTTCTTGAATAACTGTGCACAATGCCACGGCTCCGATGCTAAAGGCAGCACGAGCTTTCCGAACCTGGTTGAAGGTGATTCGATTTATGGCCGTCAGCCTGAAGTGTTGCTGGCAACGATTACCCAAGGCCGCAATGGCGTCATGCCAGCGTTAGGTGCGGCAATCGATTCAGGCACCGCTGGAGATATTGCGCAGTATGTGCGGTCACTGTCTGGCTTAGCGCATGATCAGATTCGTATTTTGCGCGGCAAGCGCGAGTATATGAACGCATGCGCTGCTTGCCATGGCCCCGAGGGTAAAGGTAATAAGGCATTGGGTGCGCCGAATTTGACTGACGACGTCTGGCTGTACGGTAGTTCAGAAGCGACCATCGTGCATGGCATTTTGAACGGACGCAATAATCGCATGCCCGCTCAAGAGCAGACCTTAACCTCTGAGCAGATTCGCTTAGTGGCGGCCTGGGTTTGGGGCTTGTCAAAAGGTGTGGATGTCACGTCTGCAACTGTGACAAGCGCCCGGGCCAAGTGAGTAGATTGAATGTCACCTGATTCACCCTTACCTGCAGATGCATCTGCATCTGCAAATGCAACTGCAGATACATCGCTGTCTGTCGGCCCAGCCTCTGCTCCTGCTTGGCGCCCGCTAGGCGCCAAGCCAGCGACAGACGGCTCGCCTGCGGTTGAACAGGCAATTCAAGACGTCAGGCAAAAAATATATATGCGCTCAGTCACGGGTGTGTTTGCCCGCTGGCGTTGGATGTTTGTGGCTCTCACACAGCTGATCTTTTATGTAGTCCCCTGGTTGACTTGGAACGATCGTCAGGCAGTGTTGTTTGATCTAGGTACGCGTAAGTTTTACATCTTTGGCATGGTGTTGTGGCCGCAAGACGTCATTTATTTGACGCTCCTGTTGCTGATCTCGGCACTTGGGCTGTTTTTATTTACGGCGATTGCCGGTCGTCTTTTTTGCGGCTATGCGTGCCCGCAAACCGTCTATACCGAAATCTTTATGTGGATCGAGCGTCGCACCGAAGGCGATCGGGTTGCGCGCATCCGCCTAGATGAGGCCCCTTGGTCGTTGCGCAAACTGCGGATCAAGGCCAGCAAGCACGCGCTTTGGCTAGTCGTCGCAGGGCTGACTGGCTTTACGTTTATCGGTTATTTTGCGCCAATCCGCGAGCTTGGTCAGGCATTGATCAGTTTTACCTTTGGGCCATGGCAGTGGTTCTGGTTTTTGTTTTATAGCTTTGCAACCTGGGGCAATGCTGGCTTTTTACGCGAGCAAGTCTGTCAGTACATGTGTCCGTATGCGCGCTTTCAAAGTGTGATGGTAGACACAGATACCTTGGTGGTGACCTACGATACGGCTCGTGGCGAACCGCGCGGTGCGCGTTCACGCAAAATTGATCACTATGCACAAGGCTTGGGTGATTGTGTCGACTGCAGCATTTGCGTACAAGTGTGCCCGACAGGCATCGATATTCGCCAAGGTTTGCAATACATGTGTATTGGTTGTGGCGCTTGTGTAGATGCCTGCGATCAAGTCATGGAAAAAGTCGCGTATCCGAAAGGTTTGATTCGCTATACCTCAGAGCGCGGTATGTTAGAAAAGCTATCCGTACAACAAGTGCGTAAGCATTTGCTGCGACCCCGTGTGTTGATATACAGCGCCTTGATGCTCGTGCTAGTGTCCGTTTTTGTGACTGCGTTGGCAACTCGCACGACTTTACGGGTAGATGTGATTCGTGATCGTGGCATGTTAGGGCGCGAAGTGGCTGGTGGGATGATTGAAAATGTCTATCGCTTACAGATGATGAACGCGTCTGAGCATAGCCTTGTCTTGTCATTACGAGCCGAAGGTTTGCCAGGTTTAAGTGTGAAGTTTGCCGACCCTTCTGTGGCTGTGATTCGAAGCAAGCCTCAAGCGAATAACAAAAATGATTCGGTGATTGAGATGCCGCAGGTTGAGATCGCAGCGGCCTCGAACCGGGTCTTGGCGGTAGTGCTGCGAGCCCCGCGCGATGCAGCCAAGCCTGGGTCTTATCCGATTCATTTTGTCACAACCTCAAGCGCACCTGATGGACACGTTTCACTGACGGTGCGAGAGGCGTCAAGCTTTATCGTGCCTCAATAGCCCCCTTTATTAAAAACAGGATCCCAAAAGATGAACGTACAAGAAAAAAACGATCTGGAAGCAACGTTACCTTGGTGGCGTCAACGTTGGCCTTGGCTGCTCATGGCGGGCCCTGCTGTGGCGATCGTTGGCTGTGCAATCACGATTGTGCTGGCGTTTCAAGGCTTCTCAGACCAACCGATTACTGATGGCGGTGTCAAGCGCGGCTTGGTTGTTGAGAAAAACGTGACTGCACCGCCCTTCGCTCAAACACGCTGAGGCAAGGGCTCATCATGAAATGGCGCTCAATGGTATTAATTCTGTGGCTGTCGTTCTTGATCGCGGGATTTGCAAGCGCGTTCGTGTTCGCCTTGATTGATCCCCTTGATGTCGCAATATTCGGGTACTTTAGACCCGAACGTGACGTTTTGTATGCAGGCGGATTCTTCTTTTTTTGGTTCGTGACAGCGCTGTCTAGTGTCTTGACTTGGTATATGCTACCCGCAGAGCGGAATGCGCATAATGAGATTGGCTTTTAGTCGGTTTGTTTTTTGTTTGGCAGCCTGCTAAGGCTGGCAGGGCTCTCGCACTTGGCATGTTGTTGAGCCCACGATGCGACAGCGGTGCCACCCTCGTGGCAAGAGCAGTCGGGTTTAGTGTCGGACACCAGCTAACAGACGCGTTGCCGTATAGGTCATCACATCAACGCCATGTTGATTTTTGACATCAATACGTGAAGTCACCACGGCACGATTATGTCGAGAAGTCGGACGAATCGCTGTTACTTCAACTTCTGCCCAGACGGTATCTCCGGCGACGACTGGATGGAGAATTTTTTTGTGTACTTCAAGCAAGGCAAGCCCAGTGCCTTGCACCATGCCTTGCATCAGGAGGCCTTCAATTAAGCCATAAGTCAGACCGCCAGGCACAGGGCGTCCCACCATCGCGCCGTGTGAAAAAGTATGATCAATAAAAATAGTTTCGAGCATGCCTGTGACGCTGATGAAGTTCACAATATCAGTCTCGGTAATCGTCCGTTTAAACGTTCTAAATCGTTGTCCGACTGACAGTTCTTGCCAGATGTAGCCTGCACCTAGCAGTTTGGAATCACTCATGTTTTTCTCCGGTTGCTTTTTTTGGCATGCCCCGAACAAACAAATACAATGGGGGAACTTGGGTTCTGTTTGTCAAGACTGCGTTATATTGCTGCCACAGTATAGGGCAACCCCCTTTGGGGGAAGGTTGCCTGACGGATTGAGTGAATTTTTTCTGGATAACTTCTTATTATGTTGACTGCGCTTGAGTTCACAGAGGTGCCTGCCGAAGAAGCGAGCTTTCGGGCTGAAATTCGAGCCTTTTTGAATGAAGCCTTGAAAGATATGCCGTCTGACCTGAAGGCGCGTTCATGGATGGGGACCGACGACGCGTTCAGCCGAAAACTGGCTCAACGCGGCTGGCTTGGATTAACAATTCCCAAAGAATACGGTGGCTCTGGCAAGGGATTTTTTTCTCGTTTTGTGCTCTCTGAAGAACTATTAGCCTCAGGTGCGCCGGTCGCATCACACTGGATCGCTGATCGTCAAAGCGCGCCACTTTTGCTGCGCTATGGTACCGAGGCACAGCGTCAGTTTTATATCCCTCGTATTTGCCGCGGCGAACTATTTTTCTGTATCGGGATGAGCGAACCTAGTTCAGGCTCGGATCTGGCTAGCATTAGAAGTCGTGCGCAGCGTTCTGAAACGGGTTGGCTG
The DNA here is from genome assembly GCA_044338955.1 of Burkholderiaceae bacterium. Taxonomy (GTDB): domain Bacteria; phylum Pseudomonadota; class Gammaproteobacteria; order Burkholderiales; family Burkholderiaceae_B; genus Zwartia. Next base: position 4,754 of record JBIIWK010000028.1, on the reverse strand, counting down.
CTCAACGGCAGCAAAATTTGGACGACTAATGCCCACGGCTGTCACTACATGATCGCTCTTGTACGTACGTCGGGCGAAACAACTGATCGCCAAAAGGGCTTGTCTCAAGTCATCATCGATTTGAGTCTGCCGGGCGTGACAGTACGGCCGATTACCGATATGGCAGGTGATGCTCATTTTTCAGAAGTCTTTTTTGATAATGTTAGGCTGAGTGCGGATGCTTTAGTAGGAACAGAGGGGCAGGGCTGGGACCAGGTAAATGCTGAACTCGCCTTTGAGCGTAGTGGTCCAGAGCGAATTTACTCGAGCATTGCCTTACTGAATTGCTGGGTTCATGCACTACGCACGCAGCAGATCGATGATGCTGCGACAAACTCCATGCTTGGCGGGCTGATTGCCGAAATGGCGACGTTACGAGCCTTGTCGTTAGCCGTTACACAAAAATTAGTTGATGGGCAAAGCCCTGCAATTGATGCATCTGTTGTCAAAGATTTTGGTACTGATTTTGAACAGCGTCTGATCAAAAATATTGCTCAGTGGTTAGGTGATCACCCCGAGTTTATTGCAACGCCTGAGTTACTTCGTACGTTAGGCTATCTCGAACAGATGGGCGTCACTTTTTCTTTAAGGGGTGGTACGCGTGAAATTCTGCGTGGCATTATTGCTCGTGGCTTAGGATTACGGTGATTTTGATGCAAAATGATTTATACGACTCGGCAGAAAAATTGTTTGGTCAGGTATGTACGCCAGCGATCATTCGGAAAATTGAACAACGGGCTAATGCTGAGAGTCTTTGGCTTGAACTTAGTGCTGTTGGTTATGGCGATGCCTTGTTGCCCGAAGATGCCGATGGAGCGGGACTCAGCCTGACAGATGTTTGGCCGCTGTTTTTTTCGATGGGGCGGCATGCGGTGCCTTTACCCTACGCACAGACTCTTTTAGCAAGAGCGTGGTTGCAACAAGTGGGTGCGACGGGGTCAGAGGGGGCCGCGCCCGATACGGCTAACCAGCTGCAGCCAGGCTCAATCACTTTTGCTCCATTTCAGACAATTAAAAGCTTAAAGGGGCTCCAGGCACACGGAGTAAGCTTTGGGATGACCGCTGACTGGGTTTTAGCCCAATGTGACTCTGAAGTCTGGTTATTGCCTGTGGCTCAGGCGAGCCGTACATGCTCTGGTGGCTATGGCTCGCTTGATGCCGACTTATTTTGGCCGAGCGAGATCGTACAGGCCTCCCTGCTGGGGCGTTGGAAGGCACCACAGTTTAGGGATTTAATGGCGCTCTCGCTCGCTGCACTCATCGCGGGGGCTTCAGATCGAGTCTTTGAGATGACACTGGCCTGGGCTAATCAGAGAGAGCAGTTTGGTAAACCAATTGGGCGTTTTCAAGCACTACAGCAACAAATCAGTGAAGTTGCCGAGCAAGTGTTTGGGGCTCGGATGGCTGCTGAAATGTCATGCCGCAGCGCCAACTGGCAACCTGTTTCAGCGCTGGCAGCACTGGCTAAGACGCAAACGAGTCAGGCGGTTGGGCGTATTGTGTCAGTGGCTCATGCGGTGCACGGTGCAATTGGTGTGACCCAAGAGTTTGACCTACAACTTTATACTCGACGCTTAAATGAATGGGCGAAGGCTGGCGGGGGTTCAGGGTACTGGTCAGCGTATCTGGGGCAGCAAATGTTAGCGGGACAATTATCCGTGCTTGATTTTGTTCGTATTCATCTGTTCGAAGAGCCTGTCTCGCAAAGTATTTAGCCAGGTTTGTCTACAAGTTCGGTCAGTGCGCGCATATCAAGAATCTTCACCTCGCGTTGATTGATTTTGATGATGCCATCGCGCGCAAATCTTGAAAATAAACGACTAATAGTTTCTAGTGTAAGGCCAAGATAATTACCGATTTCCTCTCGACTCATTCGCATGACAAAATCTGTAGAAGAGTATCCTAAAGCTGCCAAACGTTGCGAAAGATTACTTAAAAATATAGCGAGGCGCTGTTCAGATCGCATTGAACCTAATGTTAACTGCACGCGATGAGCGCGAGCAATTTCTTTGCTCATCAGTCTGCGTACCTGATGCTGTAGGGATGGGACATAGCGACTGATCTCGTCAATATCTTGTATTTTGACCACACAGGCTTCAGAGTCCTCCATTGCGATGGCCGATGAACTGTGCTCTCCTTCTATCATGCCATCCATGCCAATAATCTCACCCGGTAAGAAAAAGCCAGTGATTTGTTGAGCGCCATCAGCCTCTTCAAGCAGAGTTTTAATTGAACCACTTCTCAGCCCGAATAAAGCATGCAGAGAGTCGCCGTGACGATAAAGTGCCTGACCTTTTTCGATGCGAACTCGCTCTTTGACAAGCCTGTCGAGTTGTTCGACTTCACTGGTAGGCATTCCGATCGGTAGGCAAACTTGAGACACAATGCAGGTCTGGCAATGTATTGAATGACTTTCAACAGGAATTATTTTTTGCATGTCTTCATCTCTTATCGGTTCAACATCACAAAAAGCGTTAACAGCCAAGGCATCAGAGGCAATCCCTGCTGTTTCAAAAAATGAGTGAATCTTTATTGATTTAAGTTAACAATATGCCTTTGTAGATTTGATCATTATCATGCATATTCAAAACTACACACGTTGCAGCGCCTTCAAGTGTTATTGTAAGGGGCGATGTGCTTAAAATATTTTAAACTTTGGATATGTTCAGACTGGGCTCTGGGCATATACCCATCCATGCTCGCTCAAACACTTTTAATGAGGCGACTTTGAATGGCATATCTGGTCAGGTCTGCAATTTTGTGTAAACCTGTTTTTCGCTTAATATTTCGGCGATGAACGTCGACGGTGCTCGGCGCGATATGTAACAAGCATGAAATGTCTTTTGATTTATGCCCTTGGGCGATCAATCTTAGTACTTCCTCTTCCCTGCTTCCCAATGTTTTTTTTGTTGAAAAAGCATTCAACCCAGAGTTTCGAGACTCATTTGCAATTTGGTTGGCAATTTCACGACACAAATACGCCCGCTCGTTCAAAGCGTATTCAATTGCTGTGATTAATTCTTCAGTAACGCTATGTTCCAGTGCGATATGCCCAAATGCTCCGTTGGCAAGGAGTTCTTTCGTTTTACTAGAGTTTGGGTGGGTGGTTAGCGCAATGATCTTGAGGCTTGGATTGGCCGTCAAAAACTGCCTGAAAGTGTGTTTGATTTCTGATTGATGATCTAGGCAAACTAACAATATCTGCGGTTCGTGGTATTTGCAACTTGTAAGGGCGCTTGAAAAACATTCGACAATCTCTAAAATATCAAGGTGTTTTTGCTGTTTTAGCGATAGATTAAGCCATTCAGTCGTACAGGTTAGCTTTTTAAAAATCAATACTTTTATCGACATTTACAGTCTCCATCCACGGATGCTAGTGTTGCGTATGGCTGATAAAAAGAATGAAACCACCCGATATTTTGCAGCTAAGTTGTTGAATAAATGAATATAATTTTCATTATATAAAATATAATTAATATTGTTTTTGAAGTAAAGTTTTTTTAGCCAAATGGCTCAAATTAATTTATAGTTGCCAATTTGGGTGCGATTATTGTATTTTTTAAGCAACGCTAAGCTCTATAAATGTTGACGAAATCGTGTTTGATCAATGATAAGAGGCGGATCAGTCTCTACATATTTAATCATTGGCGGCATACCAACTCGATGCGGCAAAAGGGGAGTGCGCTGTAAACCAAGACTGGTCGCATAGGTTCTGCTTTTACCGACCCTTAAAAAGGGAAGGATTACCCCATGAGGAGAGATGCGAGCACTTTTTCTCCCTAGCGTGGCTTGCCTGGGGGACAAAAGAATTTCTTCTAGCTCGATAGGTGGTCGGACCGTTAATAAAGATCCCGTTGGGTGCGGGTAATTAATTAGGTGAGCCGACTGGGTTATGAAGGCTCAATCTGACACGCGATACCTGCTCGTTAGTTCGGCCCCGTCTTTTGAGTGCCAGTCAAAAAAAACTTGTGTAATTTATTCGCTAAATATATGATGAGCAAGAAGCCAAAAATCCCCAACATGTCTGCTATTGCCGACTCAAATAAGCTGGCTTGGGGTCCTTTGCGTGGAAGGTAGTAGTTGGATAACGTGTAGGCTGTACTAAAAATTAAAGTCGTTAACAAGAGTTGTTTGCGCGTCAAGCCGTTTAGATTAGAGCTCAGCCCGAAACATAAAATGCTCAGCTTTATTGATGCGTATTGAACCGCAACGCAAAGCATGATCTCAAGTACGAGGCCTAACCCGGTCGAAGTGCTTTCAAAAGGTGTTGGTTGCAACGCAAAGGCAAGAAAACTAGCACTCGCACCCGAAGCCCCTAGCAGCAGCATGGTAAAAAAAGCTGCGCCAGCACTTAAGGTGTAAAGGGAGAAACTGTCTTGCAGCGTAAGCCATCTATCGCTCGCAGCAAGCACTAAACAAAAGGAATAATTAAACACAGTCGCCAATGAAATCTTTACAGTTCCGACGAACACACGTTTCAATGAATCCAATGCCATTAAGTTCACGATGGCAAACCCATTTGTAAAAAATTCGAACATACTAAGCAAAACCTTAGTGGCATTGCTTCACCCTTGCGTCGATAGAACGAGCCAACATTTTTTGTTTAAATGTCATCACTCAATACTAAAAAAGTGTACACCAAAGTATGCATCATCGTTATAAATAATAGAAATAATTAGAGCCATTAATACCTCATTAAGATATTTTTTGCCGTT
>JBIIWK010000236.1:0-5414 GCA_044338955.1 Burkholderiaceae bacterium | reverse complement strand
GGTCATTCGCGCAGTGAATTACCTGATCCAGTATGGCCTACAGCCGCTCGCTACTGCGGCAACGTGGCCGACCGAAGCCCCCGCGTTTGGTACATGGCAATGCTTAGAGTTTGGCCAACACGAGACACGCTAGAAAGCAGCCCGCACAGGTTAGCTTCTAAAAAAGTAGCTACCAAAAAGAGCAGGCAGCGATTCCGTCAAGAAATTGATAGCGATCTAAGGGCGGCTGCCTTATGATGGTCTCAGAAAAATAATGACTCAACAGACATCGACTCAGGAGACAAACCATGACGACGATCATCGGACAAGGCAATTTTAAATATCAAGTGGCCGAAGGCTGGGGTAAGTTACCCAATGGCTGGAAATTTGGCGACGTTGCGGCCGTGGGCATTGACCGCCAAGATCGTGTCTTTGCCTTTAACCGCGGCGAGCACCCGATGGTGGTGTTTGATCGCGAGGGTAACTTTTTAAATTCTTGGGGCGAAGGCGTATTCAAACGCGCCCATGGGGTTCAGATGGGCCCAGATGACACCATTTATTTAACCGATGATGGCGACCACACCGTACGCAAATGCACGCTTGACGGGAAAATCTTGTTAGAGATTGGCTTGCCTGGACAAGCCTCACCCTACATGAGCGGTCAACCTTTTAACCGTTGTACCCACACTGCGCTTTCGCCCGAGGGTGATATCTACGTGTCGGACGGCTACGGAAATTCGCGCGTACACAAGTACAGTCCGGACGGAAAATTATTATTTTCGTGGGGCTCGCCGGGCACCGATCCTGGCCAATTCAACATTGCCCACAATATTTTGTGCGACACCAACGGTTTGGTCTATGTGGCCGATCGCGAGAATCACCGTATCCAGATTTTCAATGGCAAAGGCAAGTACGAAGGACAATGGGGCAATATGCATCGGCCTTGCGGGCTATTTCTAACCGCTGGCAAGTGCCCGCTTTGCTATGTAGGTGAGCTTGGCCCACATCTGCCCGTAAACAGAAACATGCCCAACGTCGGGCCGCGCGTTAGCATTTACGACTTGTCTGGCAATCTACAAGCACGCGTCGCCGCTGACGAGCCTCACGGCACCGGCGTGGGCCAATTTATCGCGCCACACGGCATGGCCGTCGATAGCCATGGCGACATGTATGTGGGCGAGGTAGCCTACACATCTTGGCCAGCCTCATATCCCGATATCCCTAAACCTGATTACGTTCGATGTTTACAGAAATTTATTAAGATACCTTAACGATCGAGCTGTCTTTTTAGGTACGGCTATGGCGAGCGTTACGCTTAATGGGTTCACATGAAGTAACCGTTCGTTAGGCCTACCGCGATGCTCGATCGTACGGCGAGGCTACTACTTTAGATGTACGCGGTCGGTCACAAGGACAAGCTCAAGCCGCTCAAATTCTTTGAGCGTTGTTTTAGGCAAGCTGAGCGACACCTTGTTCCAGGTGCCTGGTTTCAAAACCTCGGTCAGGCTGAACTCTTTTTTCACGTTCGCGCCCCACGTCGCATTTAATTTAAAACCATGAAATGCCATCGTCGAAGGGTTGCCGATATTCAACGTGACTTTTAGATCATTTTTGTCGACGACAACACTTTCTATCGAGATTAAAAAGGTTCCTAAATTTGCGTCAAGGCGCTGGTAGACCTTGAGCAGTTTTGGATCAAGCACCACGGACTGAAAGGATGGCTTGGCTGGCTCAAGCGCGGCGATCTTAATTTGCAGCTCAGCAAGTTTTTTATTTAAAGTCACAATCTCTTGACCAAATATCTCTTGCATAGCAACCAGAGATTTTTTGTATTCAGCGAGCTCGTTGGTACTAGACTGTTGATACGCGGTTAGAGATTTTTTGAGGTCGGCTACCGTCTCAACATACTGTTGACAGCCAGACAAGCTGGTGAGCATTGCGCCAGCAAATACGCAAGTTATTAAAAATTTAGGGTTCATGGCAGTACTCCTTTGGGGAGAAAAGCAATGCGCTCAGCGCAAAGTTTAGAGTGAAGATGAACGGCTCTGGTTTAGTTTACAAGCTATCCTTAACGCATGCCGTTCATTCGGCAAAAAAAGGAATATCGATGTTCATTCTTAAGCTCTGTGTACGAAGCTACCCGCACTGAGCTAAACGCCTGAACGCCCCTTACGCTCTGACACGTGTACTAAGCGACGCGTACTCTGACATTGCGCTAAGCCTCGCGCACACGACTCACCCAGCTCGCAGCCCAAAACGCCAAGGCAAATAAAATCGCGGTGCCGCACACTGCAATTAACACAACGTGATACGACTCACCTAACATCCATAAGCTCGCCGCAGCGACTGGGCCGACCGCCCGCGCCACCATCGTTGGTATCGTCAATAATCCATTCAAAGCGCCGTAAGCATGACGGCTTAACATTTCAGGCACCACCAAACTTCGCACGATGGTGAAAATGCCGTTCGCTAAACCATAGCAGCCAATTAATAGCGCGACAAGCCAAAACGCTGGCATTTCAATGCTCGCCAAAATCCCAAACACAAACGGAAACACGCAAGCCACGACCGAACCTAAGAGGCGCATCGGTGCACGCGGGGCAAAATACGCAATCAGGATTCGCCCTAACACTTGGGCTGGGCCCAGCACAATTAACGCGTTCACCACATCGGCCGTACTCAAGCCTTTCTCTTGCAAGATTGGATAGGCATGAAAAATAAATACTGTGAACATGACCGAGTAGAGCGTTAGCGCCAATAACAACAACCAAAAGATTGAGTTTTTTAACGCCGCTTTGATAACCGCGCGATCACGTGCTTTGTTGTCTTCGCGCGTTTGCGCGACGTTCGTGTGCTCAAGATCATATTTGGGCTGAATACATAAAAAATAAATCGCTGCCCATACCAAATTGATCAGCGCCAGTACAAGTAACGATTGCCGCCAGCCGACGGTGTCGAGCAAAAACTGCTCGAGCGGGATGAAGGCGGTGCTGGCAAAGCCGCCCCATAAAGTGATGGTGGTGATGCGCGCACGTGCGTTGGCAGCGCCAACACGGCGGGCCATGACGGCAAACGCTGGTTCATACAAGCAACCAGCCTGCAAAGCGCCGATGACGGCACTCAGCAAATAAAAACTCAATAGGTAACTGACACTCGACCACCACCACAACATCAAGGCCGCGATCAGTGATGCACCCGACATCATCCAGCGACCGTAGCCTCGATCAATGGCTAACCCGACGGGATACGTAAACACCGCCGTGACCAGCATGCTGATCGTGGCACCAAAAAAGATCTCGGATTTAGACCAGTGCAGCTCGGCGCCCATCGCCTGTGCAAGTAACGGGAAGCTGTAATACAACGATCCCCAAGAGCAAACTTGCCCAGCGCCAAGAATATTCGCCATCCATAGCGAGGACGGCACATTTGTCTTCATTTTTTAAACCAATCCAGCAGCTCTTGTGTGACGGCCTGTGGCTGTTCGCGATGCAAAAAGTGCCCTGCATTCGCAATGAGCTTAAAGTCGTACTCGTTGTCAAAATATTGCTCTTGCGCTTGCATAAGCTCGGCGCGCAAGTCATCCCCGCCGCACAAGGCAAGCGTTGGCACTTTGATCTGACGCGCCATCAAGGCTCGCAAGTCAGCCAGCGCGGGATCGGCCTTGGCCACATCAAACATCGCTCTGTAATAGCCCAAGGTCGCGGCCAAGACGCCGGGCTGCGCCAGGGTCTCTTTGACCGACTGCATGTGCGCATCGTCTTGATAGCCTTCGGTTGTCCAGTAGTTCCAGAGATAGTCAATAAAGGCGAGATTGTTTGCAGCCAACGCTTTTTCTGGCAAATCTGGCATCTGAAAAAACCACCAGTGAAAAGAGCGCTGAATATGTTTGGCATCCACCAAACTTTGCGTCACCTGCCCAGGGTGAGGGACAGCCATGAGCACGGCGCGTGAGATTAATTCTGGATACGCGGCTAAGACTCCGTAACCAATGATCGCACCCCAGTCTTGTCCAACCAAATGACAGGGTTTGCCCGCGCCAAAGGCTTGAATCAACGCGGCAACATCTGCCACTAGGGTGGCTTTGTCATAAAAACCACCTTCGCCTAAATCGGTAGGTGGGTAGCCACGCAAGTAAGGCGCAATGACACGATAGCCTTGCGCAACGAGCGCAGGCATTTGATGACTCCAGGTCTGTGCATTATCAGGAAAACCATGCAGCAACATGATGAGCGGGCCCTCGCCCTGCTCAAGGTAAGCAAAGTTCAATCCCCGCACTTGTATGTGTTTCATGTCAGCCTCTTTTTAAGAAGAAATACCCTAAAGCCACAGCACCGGCAACATCGACGCCAACAGTAACAGCGCCATCACCCAATTAAATATTTTTCGGCGTACCGGATCGCGCAACACGCGCTCAAGTCTGGTGCCCATCCACAACCACACGCAGATGCTGGGCAGGTTGACGATCGCTACCAGCAAACACCCCAAAAATACGAACAATGGGCTCGCTTGCTGTGGCAAATAATTGCTAGAGAAACTCACCGCGATCAGCCAAGCCTTGGGGTTGACCCACTGAAACGCCAGCGCCCCCAAAAAGCTCAGCGGACTAGAGTGCCCACTTTGCTGCCCTGGTGCCGGCAAAGGCTTGCTGGTTGCAACACCCCAGGCCAAGTACACCAGATAGGCAAAGCCTAGCACTTTCATGACTTGATAGATGGCTGGTACAGCCTGAAACAAGCTGTTTAAGCCAAAGGCGATTGCCACCAGCATGACAAAGAAACCGAGCGAGACACCCAGAACGTGGGGCACAGACCGCCTGAAGCCAAAGTTCACGCCAGAGGCTAACAGCATCAGATTGTTTGGCCCAGGCGTCAGAGAGGTTGCCAACGAAAACGTAGCGATCGAATAGATCAGGGCATCCTGCTCAGACATCAGTGGCGCTTGGGTGTCGCGGTTTTACAGAACCTTGCGTATACGTTCGATTGCCCGCTCGATGTTCTCGGCACTATTGGCATACGAAAACCTTACGTAGCCCTCACCCCAAGCGCCAAAGCTTGTGCCTGAAATGGTTGCTACACCCGCCTCGTTCAAGAACAGGTCTTGCGCCTGACGCGAGGTTAAGCCAGTACCGCCGACATGCGGAAACGCATAAAACGCGCCCGCTGCGTCTGAGCAACGCACGCCTGGCAAACCGTTTAAGGCCTCAACGATTAAGCTGCGCCGTTGGTTAAAGGCCACCATCATTTCAGCGACGGCATCTTGCGGCCCGGTTAAGGCCGCCAAGCCGGCAAACTGCGCCGAGGCATTCACACACGAGTGATCGTTGATACATAAGCGCGTGACATGCGGCACCAAACTCTCGGGCCACACTGCGTAGCCTAAGCGCCACCCCGTCATGGCGTAAGTCTTGCTCCAGCCATCAAGCATGATCAAGCGAT
>JBIIWK010000235.1:0-5416 GCA_044338955.1 Burkholderiaceae bacterium | reverse complement strand
CTACCATCAATCACCACGCCATTTATCAACAACAGATCACAATTCAACATTTATAGCAGCCTTGGGTAAGAACGTAAATTTTGAAGGTTCGCAAGCGAACCGCCCAGACTCGCGAGGGGAATCGGCGAGCAAGAGTTGAGAGGCAACGCAAAAAAATAGTCTACACCGGAATTTTTTGCTTTGCGCCAACCTATTGGACTTTGTGCCAACCTAGTGGACTTTGCGCCAATCTCAAGGACTGTATGTCAACCTTATGGACTGTGTGCCAATCTCATAGACTTTGTGTCAACCTAAACGAAAATTATTCTTATTTAGCAAAACTGATAACATTTTGCTATAGCAACCGAAACAACTGAGCTTATTCAGCTGTTTGACCCTTTGGACATGCATGAACCACCCCGCATACGCTTTTACCAACCCACATGCCGAGTCAAGTCAATCCGCTTATGGCGCCAAACGCGCAAGCGTCATGAGCCAAGACGGATTTGATGCTGCCTTCGCAGAAATCTCAAGCTGGCCCGGATATGCGCCGACCCCCTTGGTGTCGCTGCCCAAATTGGCGCAACTGCTTGGTATCGCTGAAATCTTATACAAAGACGAGCGTGGACGCTTTGGCTTGGGCAGCTTCAAAGCGCTGGGCGGTGCCTATGCAGTCGCAAACGTCTTGCGCCTCAAAGTGCAACAGCAGCACAACCTGACGGAAGTCACTTCAAAACAATTGTTATCTGGCGCCTTCAAAGACTTGATCGGTGCCTCTACCGTCACCTGTGCAACCGATGGCAACCATGGGCGCTCGGTCGCCTGGGGCGCTCGTCTGTTTGGCTGCAAGTGTGTGATCTATGTTCACGAAACTGTCAGCCAAGGCCGACGCGATGCCATCGCACACTACGGCGCCGAGGTGCGCGAAGTCAAAGGCAATTACGACGATGCCGTTCGATTTGCCGCCACCACCGCAGCCGCAGAGGGCTGGACCGTTGTCTCTGACACCTCGTACCCCGGTTACCGCGACATTCCGCTTGATGTCATGCACGGCTATGGCGTCATGGCCTCAGAAATTGTGACTCAAATGTCTTCAAGGCAACCGCCCACGCACGTCTTTGTGCAAGCAGGCGTCGGTGCTTTAGCGTCAGCGGTCTGTGCAAATTTTTGGCTGCAATGGGGCACGCAACGCCCGCTATTTGTTGTGACTGAACCAACACAAGCAGATTGTGTCTATAAAAGCTTACAGGCGGGCCAACCAACAATCGTTGACGGCTCGCTTGATACCGTCATGGCAGGTTTAGCTTGCGGCGAGGTCTCTGAACTCGCCTGGGAGATTCTGCACGGCGGCACAAACGTTGCTGTGGCCGTCGACGACGCCTACGCCCTGGAAGCCATGCGAATACTGGCGCAGCCACACCCGGGTGACCCAGCGATCGTGGCTGGCGAAACCGGTGGAGTGGGTCTAGCCGCGCTCTTAGCTGCGCGCGATCACTCCAACATCCTCAGACAGCTCAAACTCGATGCACACTCGCGGGTCTTGTTACTAGGCAGCGAAGGCGACACCGATCCCGTCATCTACCGACAAGTTGTTGGAAAAACCGCTTCTGAGGTGCTGGCATGAACACCCTTGACTCACGCGCACTTGGCTTGCGGATCCAACCCGGACCGCTACTCGAGCAACTCAATACGCTCGCTGACATTGGCATGACCCCAGAAGGTGCCTGCTGCCGTTTAGCGCTCTCTGACGAGGACCGCATCGGTCGAGATCTGCTCATTACGTGGATGAAAGCGCTAAAGCTTGAGGTCAGTATCGATCCGATTGGCAATATTTTTGGCTGGCGTGCTGGGCTTGAGGATCTGCCGCCCGTGATGACGGGCTCGCATATCGACACGGTTCGCACTGGCGGCCGTTACGACGGCCCCTTAGGCGTACTCGGTGGGCTTGAGGTTGTTCGCGCCTTGAATGAAGCGGGTATCGTGACGCGCCGTCCGATTGTGGTGGCGGCGTTCACCAACGAAGAAGGTGCCCGCTTTCACCCAGACATGCTCGGCTCACTCGTCTACGTTGGCGGCTTGTCACTTGACGATGCCTACGCCTCGCATAGCGCGGATGGCAAAGTCTTGATCGATGAGCTAACCAAAATTGGCTACGTTGGCAAGGCTGCCCTACCCTTGTGCAAACCGCACGCGTTTGTTGAGTTGCACATTGAACAAGGCCCGATTCTCGACATTGAAGGCGTCACGATTGGTGCGGTGCGCGACTTGCAAGGGATTTCTTGGCAAGAGCTGACGATCGTGGGGCAATCAAACCACGCGGGCACCACGCCGATGCGTTTGCGACATGATGCTGGCTACTGCGCCGCTGCGATTAGCGTCTTTATGCGTGAACTCACCATAGAGATGGGCGGTGCGCAAGTCGCAACAATGGGGGTGACACAGCTGCATCCCAATTTGATCAATGTGATTGCCGCACGAGCGGTGGTAACAGTTGATTTGCGCAATACCGATGAAGCTTTATTAAAAATCGCCGAGCAAAAAGTCGCTGATTTTTTAGTCAAACTCGCTGCTGACGAAGGCGTCACGATCACCAGCCATCGCCTCGCACGCTTTGAGCCCGTGAAGTTTGACGATGGCATTGCTGATTTGATTGCACAACACGCACAGGCGCTAGGGTATTCATGTCGTTCAATGACCTCTGGCGCAGGGCACGATGCGCAAATGATGGCGCGACTATGCCCGAGTGCCATGATTTTTGTACCCTCGGTCAAAGGGATCAGCCATAACCCGGCCGAACATACCGAAGTGAAAGACCTTGTCGCTGGCGGTAATGTTTTATTGCAGACAATGCTTGAGTTAGCGAACTAGTTTTTGACTCAATACGAGTAATATTTATCCATAACAGGCAAGGCTCTTTCATTGCGCGTTGACAACCAACATCCTTATTCATTTGAATTAATGTAATGAGTCTTTTAAAAAAACGCTTCATGATCAACTATTCAGGATCAACTTTATGACACGTATTGTGACGGTCGGTGCAGCACAACTTGGCCCCATTGCTTTAAGCGATACGCGCGCGCAAGTGGTTGATCGTATGATTGATTTGATGCAACAAGCTAAAAGCAACGGATGCGATGTCGTCGTGTTTCCTGAGCTGGCGCTCACCACGTTTTTTCCGCGTTGGTATTTTGACAAGCAAGACGAACTCGATGCATTTTTTGAACGTGCGATGCCAGGGCCTGAGACCCAACGGCTGTTCGACACGGCAAAGGCGTTGCAGATTGGCTTTTATTTGGGCTATGCCGAACTCGTGCACGAAGACGGGCAACTGCGACGCTTCAACACCGCGATCACGGTCGACAAAGCCGGAAAAATCATTTCAAAATATCGCAAGATCCACTTGCCCGGCCATAAAGAACACGAACCCTGGCGTCGCTTTCAACATCTTGAAAAACGCTATTTCGAGACCGGCAACCTTGGCTTCACGGCTTTTCAGGCTGATTGGGGCAAAGATAAACAGGGCGTATTCGGGATGGCTGTCTGCAATGATCGCCGTTGGCCCGAAACTTATCGTGTGCTAGGCCTACAAGCTGTTGAGATGATCTTTATTGGTTACAACACACCCGTACATAATCCGCCAGCCCCCGAGCACGATGCGCTCTCAAACTTTCACAACGAACTCGTCATGCAATCAGGTGCCTATCAAAATGGCACCTGGGTTGTTGGGGTGGCCAAAGCCGGCACCGAAGAGGGCGTCGAGCAAATCGGCAATTCAATCATTGTGGCCCCTTCGGGCGAGATCGTTGGTGCTTGCACAACCCTAGGTGACGAACTGGCGATTGCACGTTGCGATCTTGACTTGTGCAATTCGTATAAAAATACAACCTTCAACTTCGCACGCCATCGCGAACCCGAGCAATATCGCATGATCGTCGAGCGCAAAGGAGCGGTACCGCCAGAGGTATCACCAAGCGGCGGCAAGCAAGTTTAGATAATCGTTTTCGGTCAGCACACGAGGATTAGTCTTGTGTGCATTATCTGCTAATGATGCTTGACTCAGAGCTTGAAAACTGTCTTGCTGAACCCCAAGTTTTTTTAAACCTGATGGCAATCCTAAGCTTTGATTGAGTTGCAAAAACAATTCAACTAAATCAGTATCAGGTGCAACACCCATTGCGCGGCGTAAAAGTGGCAGCTTATCTTGCAGTACCGACGCGTTGATCGCCAACACGTGCGGCAGCATAATGGCATTGAGTGTGCCATGGTGATAACCCAACGCACCGAGCGAGTGCGAAACCGAGTGCACTGCACCAAGACCCTTTTGAAAGCATACCGCGCCTTCAAGAGCGCCCATCATCATGTGCCAGCGCGCGTCGGCGTCGCTTCCGTCCGCCACGGCACGTTCAATATGTTGATACAAACGCGTCAGGCCATCCAGGGCAATCGCATCGATGGGCGGGTTCACTAAGGGCGAGCAAAAGGTTTCAACACAATGCGAGAGTGCATCCATGCCAGTCGCTGCGGTCATGTACTTTGGCAAAGACAACGTCAACTCAGGATCACAGATTGCCACGCTCACAATCGTTGGACACCCGACACCCGCTTTGATACCGTTGTTAAAAATAATGACGGCTGAACGGCCCACTTCGCTACCGCTACCTGAGGTGGTCGGCATCAAAATTAAGGGGGGTGGATTCACAATGGGGCGCGGGGAAGTATTGCGATTACAGTATTCCCATAGCGGAGCGGGGTCACCGCATAAGACCGCAATCGCCTTGGCCAAATCAAGGGTTGCACCGCCCCCAATTCCAATGATTCCATCACAATTATTGGACTGATACGCAGTCAGACCCGCCACAGCGGCATCCTCTGTCGGGTTAGGCGGCGTCTGATCAAAGATCACGGCCTCGGCCATCATATTGAGGGTTTCAGTCGCTTGAGCGAATACCCCAGCCGCCCTCACCCCCTTATCCGTGACAAACAAAGGCCTGTTCATGCCTAACTTGCTGCTTTCAAGCACTAACTGCTTGCGCTCGCCGTGGCCGAAGTGTACTTTTGTATTGAACGACAAAATCGCCACGTGCCACTCCAAAAATTAATCCGATTTAG
The DNA here is from genome assembly GCA_044338955.1 of Burkholderiaceae bacterium. Classification (GTDB taxonomy): domain Bacteria; phylum Pseudomonadota; class Gammaproteobacteria; order Burkholderiales; family Burkholderiaceae_B; genus Zwartia. The sequence continues at coordinate 328 of JBIIWK010000235.1, read as the reverse complement.
CACCCGACGCGCGTGCCACGACACCCCAACGATCGGTCTCTTTTTGTAGAAACTCGCCAAAGGCTTTAGGTGAGGATTGCACAAAGGATTCAACACCGACTTTGCGCATGGCTTCAACTAGATCAGGCGAGTTAGCAGCTCGAACCAGCGCCGCATACAGCTTATCAACGATTGGCTGAGGTGTTTTAGCAGGTGCCATCACGCCAAACCAATTGAACGCCAAAATCTCAGGATAACCCTGCTCAACCGATGTCAACGTATTGGGCAACAACACAGCACGCTGTGTATTGGTAATCGCGATCGCACGCAGGCGACCGTCTTGCACAAG
>JBIIWK010000234.1:0-5434 GCA_044338955.1 Burkholderiaceae bacterium | reverse complement strand
TTCAGCCATGCAGTCTCGGCTTCACGTTTCCAAACGGGCAGCTTAGCGGCCATTGCTACGTAGCTGATGAACTTATTACCCGCCTCGTGATTCTCTTTTTGCAGTGCCAAAGCCTTGTTATAGACAAACCGACACGAGCCAGAGAATCTGCGCATAGCGCGCACCTGGTCGCCGCTTGGGATCAATTCGTATCTGTAAGCCTGCAAACGTTTCATACTCTGAATTATATTTGCGCGATCAAGGTAGATCACTAAATCAGCTGTGTAAAAGTTGTATCTGTAAGATACAAATTCGGTGAGTCTTTGCAACAAAAACTGGTTCTTTGTAACAAAATATAAGCGTGATGCATTCACAAAAAAATACCTGACGATTGGAGTCCGATGTTGGCCAACGTTTGTACCGAATTTGAGTGAGCGCTAAGTTAGCCATTCATCCGTAACAAGCTATCGCTTGGGGATTTGTGGTCGCCAAGCTGCTCTGCAAAAAGCTGCGGCGGTGCGCCAATTTCCGTTATTTACATGTATATTTATCAACCGCCAGCGCCACACTCAATTGAACGCCAAAGAAAGGAAGGCTGCGCCTTCCGCGCTTACATCCTCGCCCTGAACGGCGAGGTTTTACGCGCAAATCTGATAAAATAAATTTCGTTATTAATTCGCGCAAAGGTACGCTATTTAGCGCAACCGGATGTTATCTTTGACTCAAATCAATTGCAACTTATTTGTAATCGTGTGCGCGCGGCACTAGATCCCAAAAATCAAGGTTCACACCCAAGGCCCTGTGCCTAAAAAAACCGTAACGCCCAAAAAAAGACCACCCTCGAAAGGATGGTCTTGTGCTGGGGTATGACGGCGCGTTGACTTGGATCAAAACGCCATGTGTAAGCCCAAATTTATGCTTAGCGGGACAGCAGTTCAATATAGGCTTGATAGCTATAAGTGCGGTACTTCTTTTGCCCAGTCATCTCCCTCACGATCCCCAGATCCTGAAGCGTCTTGACTGCGGCGCTGGCAGTCGGGAATGTTGTTTCAAGCTTCTGCCCCACTTGTTCGATTGTGAACCGAGGCATCATTGGTAGCATTTCAAACAGTCGATAACTCGAGGGACCTGATTTAGAGGATTGAAGCAGGCGTTTGCGATCTGCCGCGACTAAGCTTGCAACTTCAATAATATTTTTTTCTGCCTCAGTCGCTGCAACGCTCACTCCTTCCAAAAAAAATGATACCCAAGACTCCCAGTCACCTTCGGTACGGATGATGGATAGTCTGCGGTAATACTCTGCTTGGTGTTTTTTTAGGTAACCGCTCAGGTACAACAGGGGCTCGGCGAGCAGGCCCCAATGCTCAAACAGTGCTGCGATCAGTAATCTTCCGATACGTCCGTTGCCATCCAGGAAGGGGTGTATCGTTTCGAATTGAGCATGAACCAAGGCGACTTTGACAAGTGGTGGTAAATCTGTGAGGTCTCCATGGATGAAACGTTCGACGTCTGCGAGTAGTTCTGCAACGCGCCCAGCGGGGGGTGGGACGAACACAGCATTACCAGGTCGAGTTCCTCCGATCCAATTTTGAGAGCGGCGCAATTCTCCGGGTTGTTTGCCCGTGCCGCGCACGCCATTGAGTAGTACGCGATGTGCGTCGCATAACAGACGCACACTGAGCGGTAGTCCACTGGGATCGCGCAGCTGCTCTTGAACGAGCTTGAAGGCACTTAGGTAGTTTGTGACCTCTTCGACATCATCAGTATTGCTGACCTCAAAACCAGCCTCTTCGTCAAAAAGATCGGTCAGGGTGGCTTGAGTACCTTCAATTTGTGAAGTGAGTAAAGCTTCTTTGCGAATGGCGCTGTACAGCAGCCAATCTACTGAGGGTACCAGACCCGACACCCCGGCTAGTCGAGCCAGTGCTAGCTCAGCCTGCCTATTTAAGTCAATAAAGGATGTATCGGCCAAAGGTGGGTTGAGCGGCGGTAACAGATTCGGAACGAAAGCGCGAACCGCTTCGCCCAAGGTCGTAGATAGGGTGTAGGTGCCAGAGACTCGGGCCATGAAAATTCACTTTAATTGCGTTAATTACATTAAAGAATGTTTTAAAGAATAATTTTACATTAAAGATGTATTTAATGTTATTTGATTGGGTCAAAAAAAGACCAGCCTCTAAAGGATGCTCTTGTGCAGTATGGTGATCGGGCGCGGGCCGAGAAAAGCTTGGTAGTTCAGGAAGTAAGCGCGGCTGATATTGACTTGAAACCCAACGCTCGACAAGATCAGGATGGCTAGAATATACTGTTTATTTATACAGTATATATATGCACTTAAGCCATCCCACCTGTACGACCGCACCCACACTGCACCAGACCCCACTCAGTCTGTTGCAGGATATGCCCGCCTACGGATTTAGGTTGCTCTCCCACAGGATGAGCGCCGGATTCCCATCGCCGGCGGGCGACTATACCGAAGAAGCGCTAGACCTCAATACCTATTTGGTGCGAAACAAACCCGCTACCTTCATGTTTTCCGTCAAGGGCGACTCGATGGTTGGGGCCAGTATTGAGGATGGCGACAAGGTGGTCGTTGACCGCGCACTGAACCCCAAGCACAACGACATCGTCGTTGCCGTGCTCAACGGCGAATACACCATCAAGCGTTTATTCAAACACATGGGCTGTGTTGAATTGCGCCCCGAGAATCCTGCTTACTCGCCCATCACCTTCAAAGACGGCTCTGAGCTTCAGGTGTGGGGCGTTGTTGTTGGCGTTGTGCGCCGTTACTCCTCCAAAAGTTAACGTATGGCTAGCGCACCGATGTTTGCGCTGGTAGACGTCAATAACTTTTATGTTTCTTGCGAGCGCGTTTTCCAACCACAGCTTGAACATATACCAATGGTGGTGCTGTCTAACAACGATGGCTGTGCGGTCGCCCGCTCGGCCGAAGTGAAGGCGTTGGGCGTGAAGATGGGAACACCGTGGTTCAAAATGAAAGCGCTGGCCAAAGAACACGGCATCTTGGCCCTTTCGTCGAACTACACCCTCTACGGCGACATGAGCAACCGTGCCACCGCTGTGCTGCGCGACTTCTCGCCTGACATCGAGGTCTACAGCGTTGATGAGTCCTTTCTGCGGGTGGAATCGGTCGCACACCTTTACGGTGGAGTGACGGCCATGGGGCAGCAGATTCGCCAGCGCGTCAAACAGTGGACGGGGTTACCGGTTTGCGTGGGCTGCGGGCCAACAAAAACGCTGGCTAAGATTGCCAACCACCTGGCCAAAAAAAATCCCGAATTCGATGGTGTTTGCGATTTGCACGCGATCCCGCGCCCCGAGCGCCTTTGGTGGATGTCGCAACTGGAAGTGGGTGAGGTCTGGGGTGTTGGCAGACGTATTGCCAAGCGGCTAAACGCGATGGGAGTCGAGACTGTTCTAGACCTGCGCAACAGCTCTATCAAAGAAATCAGAGCCCAATTTGGCGTGGTGATGGAGCGCACTTGCAATGAGCTTCGCGGGATTTCCTGTCTTGAGTTAGAAGACGTTGCACCGCCCAAGCAGCAAATCATGTCCTCACGCAGCTTTGGCTCGCCCGTGACAACGCTGGCTGAACTGCGCGAAGCCGTTGCCAGCTACGTGTCGCGCGCAGCTGAAAAGCTACGGGCCCAAGGCTCGGTCTCGGCTGCGGTTCAGGTCTATATTCAAACCAACCGTTTTAAAGAAAGTGACTTGCAGTACAGCGAAGGGCTACTAGTGCCGCTGCCAGACCCAACCGACGACACACGACTGCTGGCCAGCGCAGCCATTCTCGGTCTGGGCCTGATCTTTAAACCGGGCTACCAGTACAAAAAGGCGGGAATCATGCTGACGCTGATTTCTGACAAGGCTAAGCGCCAAGAGACGCTTTTTGATGATCCCTTGCAACGTGCGCAATCAGCAAAACTGATGGCTGCCATGGATGCGATCAATGCGGAGTTCGGCCGAGACACGGTGAGAACTGGTGCAAATGGTACTGAGAAGCGCTGGGCGATGCGTTCAGAAAATCGTTCGCCTCGGTTCACGACGCGCTGGGACGAGCTACCGATCGCCAAGTGATGCATGGCACTCACCAATCCCATAAGTCATCGGGCTAAAACTGCCCTTTTTTGCGACTGCGCCTTGTCGAGGGATTGAAGTGACTGGGTTTGTCTTGAACCCAGTTGATGAACCGCTTCACCTCAGGATGCTCACGCAGCGCCTGTGGACTAGCATAATGTCTGGCTAAGTCGGTCTCTGTAAATAAAGCATGCACTTGCTTGTGACACGCACGGTGCATGAAGACTGTGACACTACCACCCCGTGATTTGGGGATCAAGTGATGTGCGTCTCGCAAAGCTGGCGGAATGGGTCGATCGCACAACGCGCAGATCGCTTGTTCTTCAGCCTTGAGTGTTGAATTTGGCAAAAGAACGGCTCAAACTATTGAAGAGGCATAAATGAAAAATAAAAATATCGGTAGTGATTTTGATGACTTCCTTATGGATGAGGGCATGCTTGAGGAGGTGACTGCCGTGGCGGTTAAACGGGTGATCGCTTGGCAAATCGAGCAGGAGATGTTGGCTCAAAAGATGACTAAGACCGCCATGGCAAAAAAGATGCGAACGAGTCGCGCCTCACTTAATCGTTTGCTAGATGAGAACGATACCAGCCTGACTTTGACTACGTTGGCAGGCGCCGCCGCTGCTCTCGGTCGACGGATCAAACTTGAGTTAACGCCGGCCTGACTATTAGGCATATTGATGTGCTCCGCTCGGGGAATAGTCCGCCCCCCATAGACCGCATGACTCCAAGGTGGCAGTCAAAAAAAAGACCACCCTCGAAAGGATGGTCTTGTGCGGTATGGTGGTGCCGGCTCTATTTCTTCACGTCGGTGTTGTACGGACCATCAGGTAACGCATTGGGCCCCATTAAAAATACCTGAGCGTGTGCCTGCTGAACTAACGGAATGTAATTGGGTGCTGCGCGAGCCACTGCTGCGTTAATGACGGCGACTATCAACATGGCAAGCGGGTGTCCACCGCTGCTGTTGCTTGGCGAATACACAAGTTTTTTATCTTCGTTCCAGAGTTCAACGTTATCTTTGCTAACCAGCCGATAATTAATTTCAACTGTTACGGTGGTTGCGATAAATGCGTACTGTGCGTCCCACCGATTGATGGTGACGAAAAGTACGGAGTCTGCACCGAACATGCTAGCTAAGTGTGCAGCATCCTCCTTGTGGATTCGATCGCTTTCGTAGAACCCCTCCTGCTCGAGCACTACTTTCGTCGTATGCACCGGGAAAACGTAGTAGCCTTTTTCTGCCAAGGGGATAGGTAAGGTTGCGAGCGCGTAAGAGGGCGCATCAAGATCGAGCGACTTGTTTACAACCGGCACGACCAAAATTGATCTCGGTGCTGCTGTTTTGAAAGCC
>JBIIWK010000233.1:0-5439 GCA_044338955.1 Burkholderiaceae bacterium | reverse complement strand
CTGCAACAACGGATTTGCTCGCAGGACGAATTCAAACAAGTTTTGGTGGAGCCGCCTCAGTTGTTCCACACATAAATGCCGGTAAGCTGCGCGCACTCGCAGTCGGCGATAATCGGCGCTCGCCACTGACGCCCGACATTCCGACAGTTGCAGAAGAAGGCTTGCCAGATTTTTATTCTGTTTTGTGGTCGGCAATGTTTGCCCCTTCAGGTACGCCACCTGCCATCATTGACCGATTGAATGCAGAGTTGGTCCGTATCTTGAAAGACCCTCAATTTAAAGCAAAGACCGCACAACAAGGGTTCGAGAACGATGGCACAACACCTCAAGCCTGCGACAGCTTCGTTCAACGCGAAATTACAAAATGGGCGGATGCGATCAAGCAAGCTGGGATTAAGCCCGAGTGACGCACTTTCAGTTCGCATGCCCACTGGGCGCACTCAGGGTATTTCAGCTTGGCGCGTCAGTTCGCCGCCGACGCTATTTGTGCGTCGCACCAAATCTTTAGGCTGCATCGCGATTCCCTAGGCAAAGAATCTGTTGCGAGACCGGTGCAACGGTAGTAACCTCGTCTGCACAAATCATTTTCAAAGAGGCTCGTCATGTCCGTGCACAATCTAAATGTCAAACAACAGTCTGACGCCGTTCAACAGGCAAAAATTCATCTTGCCGCCGCCAACCGTCTTGCTGTGCTCGATGATCTGCACGAAGGCATCGACAATCACTTTACGATGATCGTACCTGGCCGCAAAGACCAGTACTTGATTTCGCCTTTTGGCATGCACTGGTCTGAAGCGCGTGCAAGCGACATGATGATTTTTAATGAAAACGGTGACACACTTGAAGGTGTGGGCGTGGTTGAGCGTTCAGCAAAGTGTATCCATGCGCCGCTCCATCGCATCACAGGTGCCAACGTTGTGCTCCACACCCATCAAAACTGGGCGCTCGCTTTGAACATGCTGCAAAACAATCGCCTGTTGCCAGCTAGCCAGACTGCATCATTTTTTATGGGTATTACTGGCTACGACGACACCTACTTGGGTGTTGCTGATGGCTTGAGCGAAGGCGAACGTCTGGCAGCCCAACTGGGTGACAAAAAAGTACTGTTCATGAAAAATCACGGCGTGCTGGTAGTGGGTGACACTGTCGCCCAAGCCTACAAGCGCCTATATAAACTTGAGCGCGTCTGTCGTGCCCAAGTGTTAGCGATGAGCACAGGCCAACCGATTCAGTTGCTACCCGATGAAGTCGTGCACAATGTGCAAAACACTGCACCAGGCGATAGTCATTCGCGCGAAGAGCGCGACGAGTTGTTCTTTAGCGCCATGATGCGTGTGTTAGACCGCGAATTACCAGGCTACGCCGACTAAGTCGCAGCTAGAATCGCCCTCATCCTTTTGCAAGGATGGGAGGTTCGTCTGCATGCAGGCGTCAAGAAGATCAAACTATTGTGGGTTCAAAGGTGCCTGCCAAGTATTGGCAGGCATCGTCACCCCACCCCGACTGCCTGGCTCGACTGAGCCGTAACGCTGCGCCCATTCGGGTGCAAGCGGGCGCGCCTCAGGAGACGAAAGCCACAAACGCAACAAATGCCGCTTGCGCGATGGATCGCCCCAATCTTCAAAAGCGGTGCGATCATGCAACAAGGTGTGATTATGCACAAACTGCATATCACCTGCCTCTAAGCGCATCAAAAAATTTAGATCCGCGCTATTGGCCAGTGCATCAAAGCAATCAAGCGCCTCAACATGTAAGGGCGTTAACCTAAACGCATCTTCGAAACGCTGGGCAGAGTCAATATATTGACGCTGATAGATCGTCGACATCAGTCCCTGATACCAGCTAAAGACTGGGATTTCAAAAAAGGGTTTTTGGCCGAGTGCGACTTCACCTCGACGATCGGTTGCGATCGGATCAAACAGCAACGCCGCCAACTGAGGATGCAACGCGCGCATTTGGTTATAGAGGGTATTTGAAGACACCAAGGCCGAATCGCCACCCATCTTTGCTTGTTGTAAGCACACCAGCCCCACGATATCGCTCGAGTCGGTATGAAAGGTTTGCCGCTCGTGTGTTTGATAAATTCGAACGTTTGGGTCTTTCGCTTCTAGGCCCATATCAATCACATGGCCGAGCACATGTCCTTTTGAATTTTGCGGGCGTGGCTGACCCAAATGCATGCCCAAGCCATAAAAAGCGGCCGCGGTGACCTGCGTCGACCACTGCCGTACCGGCAAAGAACGAATCAAGGCAAAACCACAACCGTGCAGGAGCGCAGCGTGTACCTCACGTAGCCTTGGGCCAAGGGTCGGCAGCAAAAAATTTGAGCGACGAATTTGAGTAAGATCCTCACTCGCTTGCAAACAGTTGGTGGCAGCCGTTTCGAGCTCTCGCACTTCTTCATCGGTTAGCTCGTGCTGCCAATGTTGTTTTGTTGACTCTTCAGGCCCAAGCCAGGCACTGGCACCTTGAATCTCAGGTGGTAAGCTATCAGGTCGCATAGTAAGGTCCAATCGTTTCGCGCTGTTGAGCCCTATTCTAAGTCATTCGTTAACGTCTCAAGATCGAGCTTCACTGCTCAACATTGCGGCAAAATCACAGCAACATCACAACCCATGTCAGATCCCTTTGTCATCATCGCTTTAACTGGCGCAATTTTTATAGCAGCCGGGATCGTCAAAGGCGTGTTGGGCATGGGCTTACCGACGGTGGCCATCGGGTTTTTAGGTTTGGTGATTGCGCCTGTAGAGGCCGCCGCAATGTTGGTGTTGCCATCGCTCATTACCAATGTGTGGCAATTAGTTGCCGGCCCAAATTTCAGAGCCTTAAGCAAACGTTTTGGTACCTTGCTGTTAGGCATCTGCTTTGGTACGCCGATCGGGGTAAGCTTCATTACCAGTGGCAACACACAAATCGTGACGGCAGGCCTTGGCGCTGTGCTCGCGCTTTATGGTGCCTTCGGACTCAGCGCAGCCCGCCTCACAGTCGCACCTAAATCAGAGTGGTGGTTATCGCCAGTCATGGGATTTTTTACCGGAATTTTGATGGGTGCCACAGGCATTTCAGCCCTACCCGTTGCGCCTTATTTCACGGCGCTCGGCTTAAAGAAAGATGACCTGATTCAAGCTCTGGGGCTATCCTTTACGGTGTCGTCCTTCGCTTTAGCCGTGGGTTTGTTTGTAACGGGTCAGTTTGAAATGACTGTTGCTGCTGCCTCGTTAGTGGCCTTGATACCAGCCTTTGCCGGAATGTTTCTTGGGCAAAAGCTGCGTAACAAAATGCCGCAAGAGTTATTCAAAAAATGTTTTTTTGGTGGCCTCTTAATACTTGGGGCTTACATGACGTATCGAGCGATCGCGTTGATGTAATCCATCACCCTAACCGATAGACGCGCTCTGCTGTTCCGCTAAATAAAGCAGTTTTCTCAGCAGCCGAACAATCCTTGGCCAGACGTTTGAAACCGTTCCAAAGAACGTGATAACTGAACATGCCCTTATCAACTGGAAAATTACTTTCAAACATGCAGCGGTCTGCGCCAAAAAGCTCAACGCAGGTTTCAAAATACGCACGCCAAGCAATCGCCAACTGTTCAGACGCTGGTGGCGTAGGCGCCTGATCAAAGCGAATCCCAAAGACCGGCATTCCTGCACCACCCATCTTGATCACCGTGTTTGGCAAACTCGCTACCAAAGCGATGCCCGCGCGCCACTGTTTAAACATTTCACTCATATCCGCAGCATGAGGCCCAACGCCAACGGGCCCACCAAAGTGATCCACAATCACAGTGACCTTTGGGTTGGCTTTAGCGAGTTCATAAATCTCACCTAGCTGGGTGTGATACGCCCAAACATCTAGTGACAGCCCTAGCAACCCAAGCTGCACCACGCCCTTACGAAATGCGGTGTCTGCCATGAGCCCCTTGGGCGGTGGTGAGGCGGTGCTCGATTGAACATCTGGGCTGCTATGCCAAACGACTGGGTTACGCACACCCCGCAAACGGCCACCAGCGCTACGCGCCATCAACTCGAGGACAGGGGTGACCTGATCACCAAGTTGCAAGTCTGCGCCTGCCACGATCCCAGCACAGGCACGCGCCGACCCATAGATCCCACTCGCACTCATGGCTGCAATACCAGTCACGAACTCAACCTCGCCCAACGGTGCGAGTGCAGCAGGCCCATCCGCGCGTAACATCGTCCGGCATTGCACAAATACGGTCGACACCACATTGTGGCCAGCGTTCATGTCTGAGAGCAAGTCATGGAACAGATAACGATTATCTTGACGATCCCACAGATGGTGGTGCGGATCCACAATCTTTAGCTCGGGCTCAAGTATCGCCTCGGTACGCAGCGCAAGCCACTCTGGCCGCACTGCACTATGAGGATTTCGTTCAACGATCTCTGCCATGATTTTTATTGCCTGAAAAAGGTCACGTTAGCCTGCAAAGGCACCTGTTATCGGCGCCCTGACTTTTAACGAGTGGTTGCCTTCGTACCAGAGGCCTACCTCGCGACGAAGGTCTTACCTGTCTACGCGCAGCTTATTTTGCGACGTAATCTTTTGGACGAAACATCTCAAACAGAGTGTTGACTTCGACGTAATCACCTTGGTAGCCACAGCGGCCCAGAGGCTTTGCTGCTGCAGTGTCAAAGATACCGTCTTTCAAAAACGCTTCATTAATATGCACGCCCACAACTTCGCCAAGCGTCAACCAAGTATTGATCAGCTTGCCCTTAGCATCAGTCAATTGCGTGGTGCTAATCAGTTTGCACTCAAGCGCAGCAATCGCATTCGTCACGCGTGGCGGCTTGACCAAGGTCGAGGCCGTTGCTGCCAAACCAGCAAGTTTCATTTCGTCGATACCAGGCGCCACGGACGCAGACGTAATGTTCATCTCTTGGGCCAAGTCAGCACCGCAAAAATTAGCCACAAACTCGCCCGTTTCGTCGGCGTTATTGCAACTGTCTTTGCGCTCACCACTCGTGCAAAATCCAATCACCGGTGGCGATTCAGCGAACGCATTGAAAAAACTATACGGAGCCAAATTCACACGCCCTTGTTTATCAATGGTCGAAATCCAACCAATCGGGCGAGGCGCCACAATGGCCTTAAACGGATTGTGGGGTAGGCCGTGGCCTTTGTTCGGTTCGTAAAAATAATCGCTCACGTTAAAATCCTTTATATTTTTTAGAAAAAACTTATTTGAACCGTCACTCAATCAAAGTGCGACAGGCAAAAAAATCAAAGTCCGCTAGAAAAAACTCTTTTTGAGCTTTTTTCACGGTATCTTTTACAACCGTAGCATAGCGCACCAAAAAACACGAGGGCGCGAGCCTGAACTGCCGGTAAAACGTCAAAAACCGAAGTCAGTCGAATGTTAAAAATCTATATTGTCATTTCGAAACTCTCGCCGTAGACTCTCTAGATAGAGATCGA
>JBIIWK010000232.1:0-5445 GCA_044338955.1 Burkholderiaceae bacterium | reverse complement strand
CAAGCTCAGACTCAAGCTCAGACTCAAGCTCAGACCCACGCTCAGACTCAAGCCCCGACTTCAATCCCTGCATTGAGAAGCGCCTCACGGATTGCTTTGGCAAACATCACTGCGCCAGGCTGATCGCCGTGAATACAGAGCGTATCTGCTTGTACTTTCACGACGGTGCCGTCGTTAGCTGTGAGGGTACCGGTTTGCGCCATTTGCAAGACGTGCTTGATCGATACCTGCACATCCTCGATCATGGCGCCTGGTTTGGTACGCGGGCTGAGCGTTCCATCTGGTGAGTAAGTGCGATCACCAAACACCTCTTGCGCGACACGCAGGCCGATTGACTGAGCGATCGGCACCATGGCGCTACCCGCCAAGACAAAAAAGACAAGCTCACGATCCACATCGTAGGTTGCTTGCGCCAACGCCCGTGCAAGCCCTTCGTCTTTGACTGCCATGTTGTACAGCTGGCCGTGCGCTTTAACATGGCGCAGACGGGCCCCTTGCGAGGCCGCGACGGCAGCCAAGGCACCAATCTGTACCACCATCATGTCGTAGGCTTCTTGATCGGTGATCGCCATGTTGCGACGACCAAAACCCTGCAGATCGGGCAGGCCCGGATGCGCGCCCAGAGCAACGCCTTGCTTGAGTGCGGCGGCCACAGTTTTACGCATGGTGGCCGGGTCGCCGCCATGAAAACCACAAGCGATATTTGCCGATGAAACAAAGGGCAAGATGGCCTCGTCATTACCGAGTTTCCAGACGCCAAAGCTCTCGCCCATATCGCAGTTCAAGTCAATTTTAAGTGTCATCATGTTCTCAGTGATTGAGTAATAAGTTCTCAGTGATTGAGTAATAAGTTCTCAGTGATTGAGTAATAAGTTCTCAGTGATTGAGTAATAAGTTCTCAGTGATTGAGTAATAAGTTCTCAGTGATTGAGCAATAAGGTTCGCACAGGTTGGAGCGCTTGTGCAAGTGTCGCAAACGCCTGCGCGCGCGCGAGGTCAAGCGCTTGCGCGTGCTCAAGGCTGATGGCCTTGAAGCGCACCGTGTCTCCAGGCCCCATCTGGGCCAGACGCGGCAAGTCGACGCTCGCGACGTACGCCATTTTTGGATAACCGCCGGTGGTTTGGCGATCGGCCATTAAGATAATGGGCTGGCCACCTGCGGGCACCTGCACGGTTCCGAAGGTGGTGCCTTCAGAGATCATTTGCCGCGGCGTTGTCATGAGAAGAGGTGCGCCTTGCAGGCGATAACCCATCCGCTCAGAATCTGGGCTGATACGGTAAGGCTCAGTGAGTAAAGCTGCGCAACTTTCAGGGGTGAACTCGCCCCACTGCTGACCTTTAATCAGCCGCACAACCGGCTGATGTGATTCTGCAAGGGCGCCGGGCAGATAGATCTTGAACGACCACAAATCCATGGCTAGATCTTCAAGCGCTTTGTTTTTTAAAGGCCGAAGCAGCGGGATTTCGTCATCGCGGCGTAACGCACGACCTTGCCATCCACCCATCGCGCTGCGCAGATAGGTGCTGGTGCTACCCAGTACGGGTGTCAAGGCAAAGCCACCGTGCACCGCAAGGTAAACCCGCGTGCCGTGTTGACGCACCCCAAAACCGAGTTCATCTTTTGCGCGTACAACGATCGGGCGATTTAGGGCGAGCGGTCGCCCGTTTAAGGTTGCACTCAAGTCGGCTCCACAAAGCGCAAGGCAGCAAGGCTTGGTAAAGCGAATCGTTGGGCCGGTCAGCGTGATCTCGAGGGTGGCAAGCCCAGGGTCATTGCCGACCAACATATTGGCGAGCTGATGCGCGCGCAGATCCATCGCGCCGGCGACCGAGACCCCAAGGTGTTGTTGACCGATTCGGCCAAGATCTTGAAAGGTGCTGAGCATGCCCGGCTTCAGGATCACCATACTCATTGTGACACCTGACTTTGCTCAGCCGCCAACCGGTCAAATTCTTTTGGCGAGATCGGGATAAAACGAATTTGATCACCGGGTAAAAGTAAGGTCGGCTGGGGGCGCGCTAAGTCGAATAATTTAAGTGGCGTGGCACCTAAAATATGCCAGCCGCCGGGCAGCCGTGTCGGATAGATCGTTGACTGACGATTGGCAATGGCGACAGAGCCTGCAGGCACCACAGTACGGGGGACATCGCGGCGTGGCAACGCAAAGAGCGGGTCGTGGATGCCGATGTAAGGATGACCCGGCGCAAAGCCCAGCATGAACACCATACTGCCAGGTGCACAGTGCATTGCTATCACTTGTTGTTCAGTCAGGCCGGTGATTTTCGCCACATCGCTCAAATCGGGGCCATGTTCGCCCCCGTAGCAGACCGGAATGTCGATGGTGCGTTGTGCGTGCGTTGCCGGCGCTAACCCGCTTTTAATTAATGCAGCAAGGCCTTCGGACAACGTCTGAAAGTTTGGCAGGCCGGTCAAGGGCTCTGCGTGATAATGCACGGCAACGCTTGTGTAAGAGGGCACCACATCGGTCACGCCGGGCAGGCAGGCATGTCGGATTTTTTCAGCGGCCGCCAGGCAAATTAAACCTGTCTCGGCCAAAATCGTATCGCCAAAATCCAGACTCAGGCAGTGGTCGCCTAAGTGGCGCAAAGTGAAGGTTGGTACGATCATGCGGTGCATCAAGTTGCAGTAGACAAACGCTAACTGTGCGTTAACAGTCGCAGTTTAAGCCGTTTTCAAAGGTTGCAGACTAGGTGCCTGTTGGCAAGGGAGTGCTTAGTACGCGCGCATTGTCAAACACCAAGCTAAAACAGCTTCCTTGCCCGAGTTTGCTTTGTACGTCCAACAGCGCATCATGTCGCATCGCGACATGTTTGGTGATGGCCAACCCTAGCCCTGTGCCGCCAAGCGCACGTGAGCGGCCGCGATCCACTCGGTAAAAGCGCTCGCTTAAACGCGGCAGGTGTTCAGAGGCGATCCCAATCCCTGTGTCGGTGACGCTAAAACTGGCACGACCATCGGCTTGTCTTTGCCATTTAACGCGAATGGTACCGGCATCGGGCGTGTAGCGAATCGCGTTCGTGAGCAGGTTCGAAAACGCCGAGGCAAGCTCTGAGGCATGACCGGCAAGATTTAAGTCTGGCTCGATTTGCCACTCCCAGTGATGCCGTCCAGCCGAAAGCGCCTCTATTTGTGAGCGTGCCGTTTCGATCAGAGGCGAGATAGGCACCGCTGTGAACTCTGCACTTGGGGAGGTTTCGAGGTCTGACAGCGTGAGCAAGTCGGTCACGAGCGCTTGCATCCGTTGCGCTTGCTCAGCCATCAGTCCAAAATACTGTTCGCGTTGTGCAGCGCTTAACGCACCCTCGGGGGCGTCACGCAAGGTTTCAACAAAGCCGGCCAGTACGGTGAGCGGGGTGCGCATCTCGTGCGAAACATTTGCCACAAAATCACGACGTGTCGTTTCAAGCTTTTCAATTTGGGTGAGGTCGCGCGTGATGAGTAAAGTACGGTCGCGCGCGTACGGCACCAACCGTAATAGCAAATTGTAATTGCCACCGGCGTGGTTGAGTTTAAGCGTGAGTGGATCAGACCAATTTCCCGATTTAACATATGCCGCAAAGGTGGGTGCACGAAGAATATTTTGCAAGTTTTGTCCGAGATCATGCTCAGGCAGAAGGTGTAATTGCTTTGCTGCAGCAAGGTTAAACCACCTGATTTGTAAATCAGTAGTCAGTGTCACAACGCCCACAGGCAGCGCTTGACCGGCAGCCATGGCGCTGGTGCTGGTCTCTTCAAGCTCTTGGATGGTGGCGATCTGATCGCGGATGCGGCGATAAAGCGATGCCACAGCATCTTCCCACGGGCCTACGTCTGCAGGGGGTTCGTCATCGGAAGCCAGGAGCCAGCGCGCAACGCGTTCATCATGGCGGCGTCGAATCACGAGCAGCAAGCCCGTGGCGAGCGACAGCACGACCCAACCCAGCGAGGTTTGCCAGCGATACTGAACGGCGAGTGCGATCGCTGACCAAAATACAACGAAGAGCAGAGTACGTTTCCAGTTCATGCGCCCGATTGTCGCACCAAGCTCAAGATTTCGGAATTGAAGGCGTAAAGCGGTAACCGCTGCCGCGTACCGTTTCAATATGTGGGTCGTGCTTTGATGGTTCGAGCGCTTTGCGCAAACGACGTATGTGTACATCGACGGTTCGCTCTTCGACAAACACGTGATCGCCCCAGACCTGATCCAGCAGTTGACCGCGTGAGAACACGCGCTCGGGGTGCGTCATAAAAAAATGCAACAAACGAAACTCTGTGGGCCCAATCGCAAGCGGGTGGCCATTGCCCGATAGCCGATGTGAGGTGGGGTCAAGTTTCAGCCCTTCGACCTCGATCAAGTCATCCGTCAGTTGAGGCGCGCGTCGTCTTAGCACGGCTTTAATACGGGCCATCAGTTCTTTGGGCGAAAAGGGCTTTGTGATGTAATCGTCAGCACCGGCTTCAAGCCCGTCAACCTTGTCCTGCTCAGCGCCCTTCGCGGTGAGCATAATGACGGGTACTAAGCGAGTACGCTCGTCACTGCGCAGTTTGCGCGCTAAAGTCAGGCCCGAAGCGCCCGGCAGCATCCAGTCAAGCAGGATCAAATCGGGCAGTTCGGCCCGGATGAGGGTTTCGGCTTGCGCAACATCAAAAGCGCGCAAGACCTTGTGTCCCGCAAACGATAAATTGACGGCGATGAGCTCTTGGATGGCAGGCTCGTCTTCAACGACTAAAATGGTGCTTGACATGATGTAGACCAGTTTAATTGGCGCGCTTACGCGTGCGATGTGAATATAGTATGGCGGTAATGTGTCATGTATATGACAGTGCTGTTAATAAAATGCGACGGCGCGGGCAACGCGTGGCAACCACAACGCCATAGACAAAGCGATGCACGAAGCAACAGACGAAGTAACGAATGAGCAGATCACGCAACAGACGCAGCACCACACAAAGCCTTGGCCGTCAGGGCCAGAGGACAACACGTAAGAGGCGGGTAACAGGGTATGACTGAAGACAACACACATTTTGGTTATCAGACGATCGCCGAGTCACAGAAGGCGGCCAAGGTTGCGCAGGTGTTTCATTCGGTAGCCTCGCGCTACGACGTCATGAATGATCTGATGTCTGCTGGCTTGCATCGTGTCTGGAAGGCCTTTACGATCGGCCGTGCGGCGGTGCGTCCCGGAATGAAGGTTTTGGATATTGCCGGAGGGACGGGCGATTTGGCGCGTGCCTTTGCGAAGCAGGCGGGGCCCCAGGGCGAGGTCTGGCTCACGGATATCAACGACTCGATGCTGCGCGTTGGGCGCGATCGGCTGATAGACGATGGCGTGGTGCTGCCTTGCGCGGTGTGTGACGGCGAACATCTGCCGTTTGCCTCAAATTATTTTGATCGCGTGACGGTGGCCTTTGGCTTGCGCAACATGACCCATAAAGATCGGGCC
>JBIIWK010000285.1:0-4137 GCA_044338955.1 Burkholderiaceae bacterium | reverse complement strand
GTACCGGCCGGCGCGACGATTGCAAACCAAGAGTTAAATAGAAAGTCTTTTGTGCCCGCCTGTGCGACAGTGGGGATATTGGGGTATTGCGGCAGACGCTCTGGTGTCGATATGGCCAGCAGACGTAATTTACCGCCCCCGATTAAACCTGTGACCGTTCCCAACCCTTGATAAGATACATCAACTTGTCCTGCCGCCGCAGCGACTGCCGCAGGAGTCGCACCCTTATAAGGAACATGGGTCATCGTCACCCCGGCACGCTGTGTCAATAACGCCATCGCAATATGCTGGGGACTGCCGTTACCTCCGGATCCATAATTGATTTTTCCCGGGTGAGCTTTTGCCGCATCCAAGAGGTCGGCGAGTGTCTGATACGGCGAATTCGGAGGAACAACAATTCCCCATTCGATTGTTCCGACAAGCGAGACCGGATCAAAATCTTTCAATGCATTCCAAGGCATATTTGGATAGATATGCGGGATCATCGTCAATACACTGTCATTGACACCACCAAGCGTATAACCATCCGGCGCCGATTTAGCGAGTCGATCTGCACCAATCAATCCAGATGATCCGGCAATATTTTCGATCACGATGGCTTGGCCCATATTCTGTCCCATCTTCGCGGTCAGAATGCGTGCAGCATTGTCGACTGCACTTCCTGCTGCTAACGGAACGATCATACGGATCGCTTTGTTTGGGTAGTCTTGCGCGTATGTGGCGACGGGCGCAACAGAGAGTGCTGATACGATCAATAGCGTCTTAAGCATTTTTTTCACATTGGCTTCCTCGGGCAATACGTTAACGATGCAACTAGGAAATTCTTTAAGCGACTTCCAACGGCTCCACGCCAAGGTCTTGCGCAAGCGCTTCAAGCTCGGTGACGAGTGCATTTGTGACAGGGTTCACATTTTTCTAGAGAAGCTCCACGATACCCTAGTCTAAATGCTCACACACCAAAGATGTTCTTACTTCACACGACTCATCTTTAATGATAATAAACTATCAATAAAGATCGCGGCCTTCAATACTGACCATCAAAAACACCCAAAAGACAATCAGTGGGAGTGACTCAGCGAAGGTCGATTTGGTGACAGATAAGATCCAATGAGCATTCCGCACAAGCTTGCGACTGCGCCAAAGATTTGCGGTTGCACCGGTTCATCGATGCCGGTCACTTCTAGAATGATCCACATGGAGAGTCCAAACAAGATCGCTAACGCTGCGCCTAGATTGCTTGCTCGCTTCCAGAATAATCCGGCCGCTAAGGGAACGAACGCGCCAGCTAAAGTGATGCGATACGCGTTTTCAACCATTGTATGAATCGAAGCTTCTGTTCCGATTGCATACAACGTGACCAAACCACCAAACACCAACACCGTCACTTGCGTCGAGATCAACAAGGTGCGATCGGACATATGCGGCACGAACCCTTTCAGGATATTTTCAGTGAAGGTAATAGATGGCGCAAGCAGTGTTCCTGATGCTGTACTCATGATTACAGAGATTAAGGCACCAAAAAAAATCACTTGCATATAAAACGGCATATGTTCCATGACCAGTGTAGGTAAGATGAGTTGCGCATCGGTGTACAACAATTTAGACACCATCTCTGGATCGATAATATTGGCGGTATAAGCCAGAAACAAAGGCACTGCCGCAAAAAAGAAATACGTCACGCCACCGATCGTCGTGGCCCAGATCGCAATTGTTTCGGTTTTTGCCGAGTTGACGCGCTGAAAGACATCTTGCTGGGGGATCGAGCCCAAAGCCATTGTGCAAAGTGTCGCAATCCAGGCAATCATGTCCAGCCACTGTAGCTTTGGCAAGAACTCAAACTTACCCTCAGCCGCTGCCTTGGAAATCACATTCGTGACGCCACCAGCCTGATCCGCAGCGTAATGGGTCACTAGCAGTAAGCCGATGATGATCACTATCATTTGCACAAACGTGGTTAGCGCCACCGACCACAAGCCACCAAAGATTGTGTACAGCACGACGACACCCGCTCCGATCAACATACCCTGCGTCATCGTGATTGCATCGCCCGACAGTAAATTGAATACGAGCCCAAGTGCAGTGATCTGTGCAGACACCCATCCAAGATACGACACCACGATACAGATTGAAAGTAACAATTCTGTCTGACGGTTATACCGAATACGAAAGAAGTCTCCCAACGTCAGAAGATTCATTCGGTAGAGTGGGCGCGCAAAAAACAATCCGAATAGCACAAGGCAAATCGAAGCCCCCAGGGGGTCAGAGATGAGCCCGCTGAATCCTTCCTTCAGAAAAGTCGCAGAAATACCCAGAACGGTTTCAGCACCAAACCATGTCGCAAACACCATCGCAAGCACGATCGCGAAAGGCAGATTACGCCCAGCCGTTACATAGTCTTTTGCGTTGTGCACCTTAGAGGCACCATACAAACCTAGAGCAATCGACACAGAGAGGTAAGCGATCACGAGCCAGAGCAGCATCGGGAGCATCCTTTGATCATTAGAGTTTTAAGGATATGAATAATAAAAAAATATTATAGTCAGCGTCGAACAGGTTGCTATAGATTTTTTAGATCGCATGACAACAAATAAGTTAAATTAAAAGCGCTTAAACGCTGATCGATTCCAACCTCAGGCACTATCTGACATTGAAAAACTCTGCGTTCGCGCTGACGTTTTTACTTTTGGGATGTTGCGTTAGACTAACAAAATCTCAACCGCCCTGCCCTCGCGAAAGAATCCCATTTCACTGATGTTATTAAGCTAATTAGATGAAACGCTGCCCTTGGTGTGAAGGTTTTGACCTTTACCGCGAGTATCACGATACCGAATGGGGCGTACCCGTTCGGGATAATCGAGCCTTGTTTGAAATGCTCATTTTAGAGGGAGCTCAGGCGGGGCTGTCTTGGTCGACTGTATTGAAAAAACGTGAAAACTACCGCCGAGCATTTGATGAATTTGAGCCTGAGAAAATTGCGGCCTACAACGATGAGAAAGTACTAGAACTTTTAAATAACTCTGGGATTGTTCGAAATAAATTAAAAATTGCCTCAACCATCACAAACGCGAAGTCTTACCTGAGGCTTCAAAACGATGGCCATGAATTTAGTCAGTTTGTCTGGCAATTTGTGAATCACAAAACCATTCTAAATAGGCGCCTCTCAATGACTGAGGTTCCAGCAACGACCGCTGAATCAGACGCAATGAGCAAGGCTTTACTAAAAGCGGGATTTAAATTTGTCGGTTCAACTATTTGCTACGCATTTATGCAAGCAACAGGGATGGTGAATGACCATTTGGTAGACTGTCATTGCTACCCAAGTACATGAGGTATTTTGATGACATTTCAATTCAAGTATGTAGGCTCACCCCTTGGTCAGATCCTCATCGCAGCCAGTGACGACGGGATCAAGGGTGTTTGGTTTGAGAATCAACTACATCACCCTGACATCACCGGGTGGCAAGCGGTGCGCTCTCAAAAATGGTTAGACCAGTGCGCTACTGAAATCCAATATTATTTCGCAGGCACTCTGCGTGAATTCAAATCTCGTCTTTCAACTCCTTGGGGCACCGAGTTTCAACAAACGGTTTGGCGAGAACTGCGGTTGATTCCCTTTGGACAGACGACCAGCTATGGCGAATTGGCGACGCGGATCAACAACCCGCAGGCAGTGCGCGCTGTAGGCGCCGCGATTGGAAGAAATCCCTGGAGCATCGTTGTCCCCTGTCACCGAATCATTGGCGCAAACGGTAGCCTGACGGGCTATGCCGGCGGCTTAGAGAGAAAAACAAGCCTCTTGCGCTTAGAGAACGCGCCATCACAGCGCTAGCGGTTCGGGGATAGCCAGCCCCACGCCATCACACCAAGTCAACTCAGACATCCTCAAACTTTAGCCGATCCCCACAAATTATGAAAAATCTCATTATCCGAGCGATTAGCATTCTGCTTCTTAGTGTTGGCGCCGTGCATGCGGCAGATCCTTTACCCTCTTGGCGTGATGGGCCGGCTAAGCAATCCATCATCAGTTTTATCAACAAGACCACTCAAACTGGCTCACCTGATTTTGTACCGATTGAGGAGAGGATCGCCGTGTTTGATAATGACGGCACGCTTTGGAGCGAGCAGCCAAACTATGTT
>JBIIWK010000027.1:0-17436 GCA_044338955.1 Burkholderiaceae bacterium | reverse complement strand
GTTTGCTGTTGCAAAGTTTGTTAAATCGGCAAGTCGACGGTGTGGTGTTGCTACAAGGCGCGCCGCCCACTGAGCCGCCCGCTGAGTTGTTTGGTACTGCGGTGTTGGGTGACTGGATGGTGGTCGGGCCGACTGACAAGTGGGTAGCGCGAGCTGTTGCCCGGGCGCACGCACCCGCCAAATCATCGCTGCCCTTGCGGCTTTCGGTTTATGCCGAAGAGCGCCTGGGCGTTTGGCTTGAGTTACGTCCTCATATGACCGAGCCGTTGCAAGGTTTTATCGCTGGGGTGTCAGGCACAGGAGCCGACATCACCTTTCACGCGGTTGGTCTAAGTGGCCGTTTACCTGATAAGTCGGTGAACGAGTATGAGTTGCGTGGGCTCAAGTTCGAGACTGAGGGTGTGGCGTTTAACGCTTGGGGCTTACAAAACAAGATCGCACCAGAACAAAGTTATTTTATTCGTCTAGAGGGTGAGCCCGATGTATTAGCGTTTGGTGCGTTACCTGGTGGCGAAATCTCGGAGCTTGAATTTGTTAGATTGGCTTGAAGGCCCGGCAGTTGTTGCGACACTGCGTCGAGTGAAAGAACTGGGCCGGCCCGTAGTGGGCTTACGCCTGCGCCACGCAGATTGCAGTGGTGAAGATTTGTCTGGGCTGATGCTGGCTGAAGCTGAAGTGGTTGGTGTCAAGTTTGATCGCGTCAATTTGACCGGAGCACTTTTTTCAGAAACGAAATTCGTGGATGTGAGCCTTGATCAAGCAATATTAGCTCAGGCTAAATTCTTCAAAAGTTCTTTAAGTCATTGTTCTGCAGTCGGTTCCGTGGGTCGAAGATTAACGTTTGTACAGAGCGAATTAAAACAGTTTGATGCGTCAAGTGCCCAATGGATCGAAGCTCAATTTGTACAAACAACGTTTGTCGATGCAAAATTGGTTGGAATCAATTTAAATACTGCGGCGATGGTGATGTGCACCCACGAGGGAACAGACTTCACCGATGCTCTGCTTGAGCAGACTTCGTTATTTAAGCTTGACCTGCGCAGCTGTGTATTTATTAGGGCCAGAGGCCCCCGTATTGTCCTAACTTCGTCGAATTTGAGTGGGGTTAATCTTGAAGAGGTGCAGATGCCTCAAGCACAATGCGGAGGGACGAGTTTTGCGAAGGCTCGGCTCAGTCGCGCAAATTTTAGCTGTGCAAATTTTATCGATGCGAATCTAACAGGCTGCGAGATGCGTGGCAGCGATTTAACCTTGGCTGCATTTTTGCGGGTGAAGATGGCGGATGCCGTACTGGACTCGGCTATCTTAAACCGCGCGCGCTTTGTGCGCACAAAGCTGAATCGCGCTTCAATGCAAGACGTGCAGGCCTCTAGAACCGTATGGCACTTATCTGATCTGTGTGACGCCTCGCTAAACAATGCAACGCTAGAAGAGGCCGATATGATTGGTGCAAACTTAACAGGTGCTGATTTTCGAGGCGCTTCGATGCGCGCAGCCAAATTAGACCGAACTGAACAAAAAGACTTAAAGATGGATTCGTCCGCTCGTGCTGTCTTAGGGGCAGCGAACGAATCGTATGCGGAGTTTGTGCTCGAGACAGCCTAGTCTAAGGTGCTCGGCAAGCGAAAATTTTATGGTGCGAGAGGTGTAAATCGACATGGATCTGACAGAACTTCAATATTTGGCGGCTCCCGAGTCTGCCGTGACGCTATTGCGCTCGACGGTGATTGACGTTAATCCATTGCGCATTAAGTGTGGTGTGGTAAGTCAGGTTGCGGCGAGTTGTTTGGTCACCCCTAGCCTCGGTGATGTAGTCCTTTGTATGATCGCCGATGATCAAAGTGCCACAATCCTGTCGGTGATTACGCGCTTTGAAAATGAGCAGCCAATGTTGCTTGAGGCATCTGCGCCGATCGAGATGCGCTTTCCTTCCCTTACGCTGTTGAGTCAAAAGATTGATGTGCAAGCTGAACGCGTCGATATCAATGTCGGGGTACTCAAGCGTTTAGTCGATCGAGTGGATGATGCGGTTGAGTTTCTTTCGGCGCGCGTCGGTACTTTATTTATGCACGCCAAGCGCAGCATCAAGCGAGTGGACGAATTAGATCAGACTAGCGCCGGCCACCTTCGCCTTGAAAGCCCAAGCTTGGTAGAGTTACACGGAGCCGTGACGGTTGTGAGCGCCGAAGAGTTGGTCAAATTTCAAAGCAAGCAAATTCATATGGGGTAGGTGATGGCCGATTCAACACTTGGTTGGTATGCATTCCATCCCGTTACTTCGCAGCAGACCGAGTTTCAGGTTGTCGCGATTGATGGCGCTGAGCGCTTGGGGGGTACCTACCATTTCGACATCGATTTAGCGTCTCCTCATTTCAACTTGGATCTGACCGATTTTTTGGGTACGCCTGCGGCGTTAAAGATGCGGCCTTGGGGTGGTTCGGTTCGAGTGGTCCACGGCATTGTGACAGCCGCTGAAATGATCGCTGACATTGCTGAAGGTAAAGCTTTGTATCGAATGCGGCTTGAACCGCGTTTGTCCAAGTGCAGACAGACAATACTTAATCAAGCTTATCTGGATTCGGCGGATGGCTTGGCGTTGTCAGATCTTTTGAAGCAGGTATTTGATCGGCAAGGGCTTGAGCCTGACCAAGACTATGCATTGCAATTAGGCGCACCCATTACGCGGCGCAGCTTTGTGATGCAATATCGTGAAAGCGATTTAGATTTTTTAACGCGTTGGTTAGAGTTTGAAGGTGCTTTTTATTACTTTGTTCAAAGTGAAACTCAGGGGCAGGAGAAAATCGTTTTTGTTGACGATAGCTCTGTGCTGCCGCCAAACAATATTTCACTGAAATACCAACCGGGCGGATCCATTACTGTTGATGGGTACGCAAGCGCTTTAATCAAATTTAGCGAAGCTCGAAAGGCGGTCTCTCACAAAGTAGAACTGATGAATTATGACTATCGTCATGCGCAAGATCTAGTTGCGGTAGATAGTCAGGTCAGGTCGCGCTCGTGGGGTCAAGTATTTACTTACGGTGATGACCTACGAAAGAATGATCAGGCTCATTCATACGCAACGCTTCGTGCACAAGCCCTTGATGTTCAGGCTCAGGTTTTCAGAGGACAGACCTTTGCGTCTAGCCTGACTGTGGGCGCTACGATCACGGTTACCGGCCATCCGCGAAGCTCCTTCAACGGCAGTTTTCTGATCACACAGGTGCGCCACCGGGGCGCGCAGGCTGGCTTTGGCTTGTCTGTACCCGACGAAACTGGGCTCAATGGCGATCAAGACTATTACCTGGCCGAGTTCGAAGCGATCGCCGCACAAACGCCTTTTCGCCTGCAGTTGCAAACGCAACGCCCGAATGTGTCGGGCTATTTGCCTGCTCAAATTGATTCGGATGACGGAGAGATGGCGGCTCTCGATCAATACGGACGTTATAAAGTTCAGCTTTTGTATGACGCGGCATCACATGATTCGATGAAAGGTTCAGCTTGGGTGAGACTCGCCTCTCCTTATCATGGGCCAGGCCAAGTTGGCGACACCGGTATTCATTTTCCGCTTTCGCTAGGCACCGAGGTTATGCTGACTTTTATGGATGGAGATCCAGACCAGCCAGTCATTTTTGCTGCCTTAAATAATTCGCTCACACCTTCCACTGTGAATCAAGCAAACAACACAACAAATCGCATCGTGAGCCGACTCGGTAATGAATTGCATCTCGATGACACGGTGCAGACGCCAGGTATACGCATGCAAACACAATCGGGGCTAGGAGCGATTATGCTGGGCGCATTCGGCGGACAGTTCGGCCGGCATTCTTCAAATGACGGTCAAAATGACCGTTGACTTCTATGGATTTGTAAATGTCTGACGAGACTAACCCCGGTGGGGGCTCCACTCACGACGATTGGAGAAATGTCGTGCCGAATTGGGATGGCCTTGGTGCGCCCATGCAGCAATGGATTCGACAGCACTTGGGATCTTTGATTGAGGTGGCCCGTCAAGTGGTCGAAGGGCAGAATGGGGAGAGCCAAGACGCGGCTGCCTCACCTGAAAATCATAATTTCGGGCTGGCGGTCACAGGCGTGAATTATGGCTTGGTCGGTGGTAATGACTACAAGGCAGTAATGGGCTATGCGTCTGAAACATTTCAAAAAGAAAAAACTGAACTTTTTCAAACGGGACGACAAACCAAAAATTTTGGCTATGACAACGCTGCGATTAGTGGTACGACCACGTTATCGGTTGGCGGTGATGAATATAAGCAGGTCAAGGGAGCGAGTCGGTCTTCGGTAAAAAGCTCTGCTGACTCAGTTGAAGAAGACGAAACAACGCTAGTCGGTGGAAACTCGACAAAATTGGTGGCGGGCTATGAAACGATTGAAATAGGTAGCAGCCTGACTGACAATAACGAAATTGCTTCAAACACAGAAATTTTTGGCTCTGACAACAACATTGTTTGGGGTAACGGCTGGGAGCGTATCGTGGGTCGACGCTACGCAGCAGTTGGTCCGGGGGTGAGCGTACCGGTTGCCGAGTCAAAGTTAGTCGCTGGGTCTACGGTCCCTCCCGTGACGGTGGACACTAGCGATCCTACAAATAAAAACATAGTGAATGGAGTAAAGCTGGGGTGGACCGTGGTGAGCGGGATGAATCCTGCGAGTCTAGCTTCCAATATCACGAACACTATTTTAGGAACTAAGCCTAAGACGCCGGATTACGTCTCCGTCGAGCTCATTGGTGGTGACAAGCAAGAATCTGTTTACGGCAGTGAATACATTCTGATAACGGGCAGTCAGTCAGAGACCGTCTTGCAAGGCACGAATAACATGGCGCTGGGGGTCATCAGCGAGATGAAATTGGGCATGGTGAGTGACACTGTGCTCGGCCTGTCGATGGACGCTCTGATTGGCATGAGTATGCCGTTTGAACTGATGACCGTTGGTCAAACGGTGGTAAGTATAGAAAGTAAAATTTATGGCATGGAGAGTACGAGTTTTGAATTGGCGCTGAGTTCTTTGCATATTCGGTCGGCCGGTGCTGCTGCGGCCGCAGATGCTGCGGACGCAGCCGAGGGTGCCGAGGATGCAGAAGACGCAGGGCGTTTGGCAGACGTCGGTCTAGATGGCGAGAAGGCGCCAGAGTTTGACGAAGCAGGCAATGTTGTTGAGGAGGCGGACGACGCAGGGGAAGCCGGGCGGGAGGCAGATGTTGGTTTAGATGGAGAGAAGCCACCAGAGTTGGATGAAGCAGGCGGTGGTGAAGATGGTGGTGGTGACGAAGAGCGCGTGGCCGATGTCGGGTTAGATGGAGAAGAGCCCCCTGATGTAGAAGGCTCTGAAGAGCGCGTGGCCGACGTTGGACTAGATGGAGAAGAACCGCCTGATTTTGAGGAAGAGGGTGAGCCCCATGAGGGCGACGCGGAAGAACACGAGGGGGAAGAACACGAGGGCGAAGAACACGAGGGCGAAGAGCACGAAGGCGAAGAACACGAAGGCGAAGAGCACGAAGGCGAAGAACACGAAGGTAAAGAAAATGAGATTAAGTTGAACAAGACTCTCTCCTTTATTTTGAAAGGATTTAATGTTCCTGAGCTGCTCGGAATGTCCAGTACCGCGAAAAACGTGTTTACCGCAGTCACGGTGGCCGCAAAGGTTGCGTTCGCCGGCGCGTCTGTCGGCCTGAGGGCGAAGTCGGGCAGCTCGGGTTCAGGACTGATTAAAGGTGATCAGGGCAATGACGGCAATGAGGATGCCGATAAAGAGAGTGCCAACAAGAAAATTGAAGAGGGAGAGGAGTGAAATGGCAACGGCTCAGCAGACTAAGCAAGTATCTCAGCAAGATCGCGTACGACCGCGGTTTAGTGAACTGCCGCTTGAGCGTCAGTTGTTGGCGGCTACCGCCTTTGCAGATTCGTTAATGGCCTCAGGCGTGCTCGATGCGAGTCAATCCAGAGACCAGTGGATTGCTAAAAGCCATGAAATTTTGTTGTCCTTACCAGATGAATCATTTGATTAAAGCCAACGCATACAAGACAGTTATCGAATGCTAATCGTCAAGCCGCAGTCGCTTAGTTGTTCATTTCGACCCGTTGCCGGGCCGGCTGGTCTAGTGTCGCTCGTGGTAACGGCGATGGCTGCGTTTAAGATGCAGGGCTCACGCCAAGTGCTGTGTTCTGAGCAAAACCTCTGGAAAGAGCTTGCCCCAGTACTGCCCGCCAAGACGGCGCCTGATTTGGGCTTCATAAAAGGCCGTTCTGAGTGGCTGGCCTTTGGGCGAGTCTATCCGACCACATCCACTTCAGTTTCAGCGTTAGCCCGAACTGTTATGGAGCGAGATGAAAAAATCATCTTCGACAAACGGTTGCACGTGAGCGGTGAGCGTCGTTGGCTCAGTCGTGGCGGCATTGCCTGGCCCTCAGAGCCAGAGCCTCTTAAAAGCGCCGTTTTTTTAGACTGGGCCCGAGCCTATGGCGGTGCTAAGCACGACACGAATCCATCTGGTGTTGGCGCTTATGTTGACGGTTGGGTTGATCAGCGATTGCCGCAAATCGAGTATGCCCAGTCACTGATCAGTTCGCCCGATGAGATCGCAGAGCCAGCAGGGTTTGGACCGGTTCCGCTTGATGCACCGAAGCGCTTCAAACCTTTCGGTACGTATGATGCGCGTTGGAAAAAACAAGATTTTCCTGGCTTGGCAAGTGACACGCCAAGTGAGGTGCTCATGGTCGGGCCGCGAGACCAACATCTCGATGGCTATTTTCTCCCAGGCGATCGCTTCACATGCGAAGGTATGTCGCGTAATGGACAACCGGTGCAATGGACGTTGCCCAATTGGCAGGCCCGCTGTTTTGTGCGTCGTGCGCCCCTTGGGCGCGATTTAATTCCGCTCGAAATGCGTGCAGATACAGTGTTGTTGCTTCCGCACGCCGGTATGTTGGGCATGATTTGGCGTGGTTCGGTGGTGATTTCAGAAAGCGATGCGCACGACGTCACTCTGTTATGCGCAGCACTCGAAGATGGTGTTGCGCCGAAACCGTTAAGCCATTACTCAACTCAGATCGCAGTGCGCACAGGGTTGCAAAAAGATGCTGCCTTAGCCATGCTTGATGAAAGTCCGCTTTTGCCTGATGGACAGCTGGGTTCCATTTTGCCAGTCATCCCGCCCGCCACTAAAGCGCGTATGCAGAAGATTCATCAGGCTGCTCACGTCGCCGCCGCGCAAGCAAAAAACTTGGTGCCAGTGGCTAGCAGCCAATCGCTACCAATCATTGATGCAAACGCGACTTCAAATGCCGGTAAGGACGTTGAGTTACCTGCCGAGGACGAGGCGATACGTATTGCCGATCAAATAGTTGAGATTCTGAGCGCGGATGCGCCAGACTCGGCTAAGTTGGCGCCTCTGATTAAGCGCGCGCGCGAGTTGGGCGAGCAGGCGCGTAAGAAGACGATCAAAAAAATCGAAGAGATGACTGCGGAGCATGGCGTTGATATTAAGGCTATTACTGCGCAGAAGGTTAAGAACACCATGGCGGGGCCTCCCGATCGTCGCTTTGCTCAGATGACTGCATCCCTGCAGGCTAACGTGGCTCAAGGTGCACTCGCACCAGAGGCTGCTCAGCGTGCAAAAACTGGGCTTGAGAAAATGCTAGAGGCGGGTCGGGAGCGTTATCGAAAGTCTGCGCACTGGATGCCAGAGGCCGCGCCCTTAGCAGATCCAAAAAAAATGGGGGCTCAAATTGCCCAGTGGGCTAGTCAGGGTGTTGTGGGTCGCTTTGCCTCTGGAAGTGATTGGGTAGGAGCCGACTTATCGGGGCAGCAATTAGACGGAGTCAAATTGGCGGCCGCTTTTTTGGATGGCGCAAATTTTTCTAATGCTTCACTAGTTGGTGCTGACTTAAAGCATGCAACATTGTCTGGGGCTGACTTAAGTGGCGCGAATTTGTCTAAGGCGGATTTGAGTGGAGCTAATCTCGGTCGCGCCAACCTAAGTGGTGCCTGTTTGGATGGCGCAAATCTAACGGGTGCAATTTTGGATCAGGCACAGCTTGACCGAGCCTCGTTCCAAAATGCGGTACTTGTTGATACGACGCTCATTGGTGTCCAGATGGGCTCAGTAGATTTTACGAGAGCTAACTTTAACGGCTGCAAACTGCTTGGGCTAAAACTGGCTGAGGAGCTAGATGTGGTGGAGCTGTTGAAGGGAGCGCCTGCCAACCTTGAGACGATGTTGAGCCCGATTGATATGAGTCAGATCAACGCATCGCACGCAACTTTTCATAAGGCTGCGCTGGTTGGCTGTGAAGCGCAACAGGCGCAGTTTTTAGGAGCCGATTTTTTGAATGCCACGCTGGCGCATTGCTCATTTAAGCATTCAAATTTTAGTGGGGCGACTTTTTCTTCAACGAGCGTTGTCTTAGGATCCAGCTTAGCGCGATCAAATTTCCAACAGGCAACGATCCAGGCAAGTTTTTTTCGTGAAATTGATCTTCAAGGATGCGATATGCGCGGCGCCAATCTTGGTAAAAGCTACTTTGGACTCGCGAATATGTCTGAGGTGAACGCTAGTGAAGCAAAAGCAGCTGGGGCACGTTTTGAGCGAACGAATCTCTCAAGGGCTACGTTTGCATCTGCACAGTTAACCGCTGCGCTGTTCACGGACGCCGAGCTCGCGGGTGCGAGCTTCGACAGCGCGCGTTTGACGCTAGCTGATTTCACCAAAGCGAAATGCGACGACCAGACAGATTTTTCAAATGCAGTGACAACACAGGCCAAGATGCCTGAGCCGCAATAGGGAATACGCAACGATGTTTGCAAATAACATGATGGTCATGAACTTTGGCTTTCCAGATGTCTGTTTGGATGGCATTGTCCCGATACCGTTTCCGAACATCTCGGAAACAATAGAGGCGTTGCCTAGTGCCCCAAATATTTTGGTTGAATTCACACCCATTCAGACCATGATGTCTTGGGTCATCATGTCTGAGGGGGATATTGGCTTGGGCGTAGCAAGTGGGATGTGTATGGGGCCCACGATTCCGCTGACAGGTTCGTTTACTGTTTTATCTGAAGCAATGCCAACCACCCGATTGACCAGCATGAATTTACAAAACTTATCGAATTGTCCCGGTATGTCTTTGGTACCAGGTCAGTTCACCTTTTTATTACTTGCGCCCTGATGCGTAGGTTTTTTTGGATGCGAGTGCGCTAAACCATGAATTCTTCAAAACCTATCTATTGGCGGCAGGGTATTTTTTTACAGCCTCAGCATTTTCAATACGCAGATGCGTATCACGAAGAGGCTCGAGCGCGGTTGCTGCAATTTACCCATTTGAAGGGGGGCGGCGTTGTTTCGCTTAAATTGTCCCCTGAACGATTGCAATCGGGATTTTTAGCCTGTGGCGAGTTTCAGGCCTTAATGCCAGATGGTCAATGGGTTGATATTCGGTTGAATGCGCGTCTGCCTGATCGTGACATTGGACGATTCAAACAACAAGACGGTGTCTACAACGTAGCCATTGGTTTGTTGGCGTTAAATCCGGGTACGCCTGCTGTTTCGAATAAAGAGTTAGACGGTCGTTTTGAGGCGGTGGGATATAGCGAAGAGTTACCGGATCTGTATGAAGATACACCCGATCTAGAGATTGAACGATTGTGGTTTAAATTGCGCTATCTCGTCGGCAATGAGATTAAGTCTGCACAGAATATGACCATACTGCAGGTGGCCAGGCTTACGGTTGAGGCGGGTGTGGTGAGCCTCGACCCAGAGTATGCGCCAGCCACGCTGGTCTTTAATGAGATGTCACCGCTAGCGAAGCGCGTACACTTGATTGTTGACAGCCTCCAAGCGCGTAGTGTGCGCTTGGCTGAAATGAGTCGCCCCTGGCGTATGGACGGTGAGCCTCTTGATCCGGCTTGGATGCGCGATCGGATGGTGCACGCCGAGGTGAGCCAAGCCTTGGCTGAACTCGAACACCGCATGCAGGGACAGTTACCACCTGAGCGGCTCTTTGAATCTCTTTTGGTTTTATGCCGACGGTTGTCTGCAATCGGTGGCATCAAGTGCCCTAACTTGCCGGCGTGGGATCGCGATCATGCGTTTCCCGCATTTGATCGCCTAGGTGTGATTGTTCAGGCGTTGCTTGAGCAATTGCGTAGCGGCCCAGATAGCATCGCAGTGTTTAAGTCTCGTGAGGGTTGGCTTGAAGCACAGGTGCCTTCTGCAGCGCGAGTGGGTGAGCACTCGGTTTACTTGGTGCTGCAACAAGTAAGCGAAACACAATTGTTGCAAGCTTCGACGGCTAAGCTTGCTTCGCTGACGAGAATTGAAACGGTCGTCAGTCGGGCATTGCCAGGTGTCGCTGTGACCCGGCTTGACCGGGTGCCATATGGTTTGGGTGAATCCGCCGATTCTGCTGTTTGGCGAGTCGATGTCAAGGATCCAATCTGGAGTGAGGCGAATTCCAGCGGCACGGTCTGCTTACACTGGCTTGGCCTGCCTAAAGCGACGCGCGCCATGTTGGTCTACTTTCGAGCATAATGTCCCCGTTCACAACACTAAGTGAGGATGTGATTATGCATAGGCCATCACAAAGATGCGGATCAGCGCTCAAGTTGTGTCTGAATTGTTGCCAGGCGTTGGTTCTCGCGGCGATGCTATCGGGCTGCTCCTCAGTCAACTCGATGCTTGGCGGCAACAGCTCAAAAGAGGCGCTCGCTGACCTCAAGTACACCGCTGATCCACGAGGCCTGCGTCTGGATATCCAAGCAGGCAAAAATCTAAATTCAGTGAGCGGCACACCCCACACAGTTGCATTGGCTGTGATACAGGGCAATAACCCAAAGGCTATCCTTAAGCTCTCGACCAATGCAGCCGAACTTGATCAGTTGCTGTCTGGCGTGCCTTCTACGGATCCAGCGATTCTCTCGGTGGATCGCTTTGTGGTCCAGCCAGGCGCCATCGATTCGCTCGTGTTAGCGCGTCGTCAAGAGGCACAAGTTGTTTTGGTGTATGCCGGTTACTACAACTCGCCTGTGACTCAGCGGGCCCGAATGCTCGAAGTGCCCATTTTTGTCG
Source organism: Burkholderiaceae bacterium (assembly GCA_044338955.1). GTDB lineage: Bacteria > Pseudomonadota > Gammaproteobacteria > Burkholderiales > Burkholderiaceae_B > Zwartia. The sequence continues at coordinate 6,353 of JBIIWK010000027.1, read as the reverse complement.
GCCAGTCAGGTGTTTTTGTGAAGACGCACACGGCAGCCCCGGCGGCCATGCAAATGTCATTAGTGCTCTCTGAGGTGATGATCGAAGAGTTCAGCCTGCTAGGGCCAACCCCCTTTGTTTTTCCAAATCCCGATAACAGCATGTTGAAAGGTGGGCGCCCGGTCGTTGATCCGACGGGTGATAAGGTGTTGCAATTATGAGTACCAGTGAACTAGGGATCTATCATCAGCGGGCGCAATTTTGCCAGCCCTACGTCGAATTTATGACGCAAGTGGTGACGCTGCTTGGCGCCCGCAAACTCAGTCCCAGTGCCTTGAGGGCGCAATTGCGTCGACAGATCGAGCGAGTCAAGGCCTATAGCCTTGAAGCGCGTCAAGCCCCCGCTGCAGTGGATGAGGCTATCTTCGCCGTGTGTGCCTGGGCAGATGAGCAGATCATGAATGCGCAATGGGAGGGCGTATCTGAAGGGTGGTCTCAAACGCTGTTGCAGATGGACTACTTTAAAACCAATCTTGCGGGTGAGCTGTTTTTTGAACGTTTAGATAACTTGTCTGACGAGGCATTACCCGCGCAAAGCGTGTATGCGTTGTGCTTAGCCAATGGCTTTAAGGGTAAGTATGTCTTTAACCTGTCGGTCCAAGAGCTTGAGTTACGCCGACAAGAGGCGATGAATAACGCTTTGATTGAGGTTGGGCTGATTCATCCCGAGGCGCAGACGTTTCCCAGTATTACAGAGCTGTCGAGTCAACCAGCCGAGCCGGTGCGAGACTGGCGTCGCTATTTGCCAGTTGGCGTGTCCCTGATTTTTCTTGTTTTATTGGCAATTATTTTAAATAGCCTGTTGCAACTAAACATCGCTTTGGTCTTGGCAAGATGGCTTTGAGCATAAATAAACAAAAAAATCAGCTAGTTAGGGCTTTAATCTGATACAGTTTCTAGCATCAAAATAGTCTTCTCGGCGTTCGCACGCACTGATGCTTAAAAAAATACTCAATTTTTTACTAATCACTTTATTGCTGACGGTCTTGTTGGCGGTGGGTTGGGCGTTCCAGATTTTGCTGGGCTGGCCGGCGGGCAGTATGTGGCTTTGGCCGATCGTACCCGTGGTGCTGTGGCTCGCAGTGACGATGGCGCGTCGCTATTACGTGCGCTACAGAGCGCAGCGCAGATTACGAACCCGACCACAGCAAGAGCAGGCGCAAGCGCCCGATGAAGAGTGGGTTGCGCAAGTACGTTCATTTATGTCTGTGACGCAGGGCCTTGAGAAAAGTCCGCTCGGCGATCATCGCGTGCATTTTGTTTTAGGTCTGAGTGGTTCTGGAAAGAGCACCTTATTGCAACAAGCAGCCTCCGGCAGCTATTTGGATCGGTCTTTAGCTGGCGACGCACTCACCCCGACACAGTCTTGTCAGCTCTCATTTTTGTCCACCGGAATTGCGATCGAAATTGCCGGACAGCACATTGACCCTGATCAAGATGCCGTGATGTGCGATGCGGGTTGGAAAAAGTTGTTAAACAGTATGGCTGCCGACATCATCCCCTCACAGTGCGCGGGGGTGATTGTCTGTTTGAGCGTCGATCAACTTAAAACACAATTGACAGGCCATACGCATGCAGGTTTGCAGTTGGCACGACAACGCATCAACGATCTGATGGAGCTCGCCCAACGTCGTCTGCCCGTGTACGTGATGCTGACGCATGCCGATGAGCTTGACGGGGTCGAGCAATTGCTTTCGCACTTACCCGCAGAGTTGCTGACTCAACCCGCAGGGGCGTTGTTGCCGTATCGGTCCGCGTTGGCAACGGGCTATGTGCGTCGCTCAATCGATGAGCTCGCGAGATATATGCCATGGCTCGCGCTACGTGCGACCACGCAGGGTGGGCGGGCGGCGCAATCCGGGCTGCTTGCTGCACGCGATATTCGCAATTTACAGGCACCGCTTGAAACTGCGCTGATGGCATTGTTTGGCACCTCTGCCTATCATGAGCCACCTCTTTATCGTGGTTTGTTTTTGTCGGGGCGATCGGCGCAAACTGGTCGTGCCGGCACAACCATGCGTCCCGCAGATGGTGGCTTGGTGTTTGGCCCCGGTGTATTCGAACAGGTGTTGAGTTATGACCGTGCCTTTCAGCCGTTATCGACCTACGAAAAACTTCGAAAACAACGCACACGCCTCGCTTGGACGGGCTATTACGCTGCGGTAAGTTTGACCGCAATATGGCTGGTGTGCGGCTATATCAATGAAGCGACGCAATTAGACGCGTTAGGTCAATTTAAATTAGCCAAAGTCTCGAAAGGGGACACGGCTGAAAAATATGCCAAAAACATTTTATCGACCAAGCCGCAGATAGACTGGCTTAACGCGCAGGCCGATAACAGCTGGAACTTTCTTTTGCCATTTTCTAACCTCTCTGAAGCGTTAGAAGACGAGTTAAAGAATAACTTCGTGCAACTCTATCATCGCTATCAAATGGATATTATTGATCGGCGGTTTTTTGTGGCACTTGACTCTACGATGAAAGACTCTGGTCTGTTTCACGGCATGGCCATTGATTACATGATCCATCGAATCTCTTTGACGCTGGCTGCGAGCCAGTATGAGTCGATGTACAGCTTGCGTGCGATCGAAGCGCCGACAGAGAGCGCTAGCAAAGTGTTGGTGCCCGAGCTCAGCGAGTTCGACGCGAAGGAGATTGATGCACTCTACCTTTATTACACAGTTTGGGATACAAATGAAAGCTTGCGTAGACGGCTTGACCAATTAAAAGCGGGCCTTTCGGATGTCTCGCAACGCTACCGGAGTTTGTCTTGGTTGTTAGATTGGGTGATCAACCAGCCTGGCGTGAGTGATGTGAACCTCAGTGACTACTGGAACCCAACCGGCCAGCCCTCTGCAATCAAGGTCAGTGGCGCCTACTCATTAGTTGGGTATCAGAAAATTGCTGACTTCATGGCTAAAGTGAATGCCGTCCAGGCGTTACGTGAGATCTACCAGTCAAAAGAAGTGGCCTTCTGGGAAAACTACAATATCCAGCGCGAAGTTGCTTGGAAAAATTTCATGTTGCAGTTTCCAAACGGACGGGACTTGCTTAAAACAGAAACTGACTGGGTCGACTTACTGACGACTTTCAATAGTCAATCGAGCCCTTTTGTTCGGATTGAAGAGCGTCTGCTGCAAGAGTTTCCAGAAGACAAGCAACTCGGACGCCCAAGTTGGATTGCATCGGTCGATATCTTAAGATCGATGCGCAAGGCGGCTTCTAATACGTCTATTATCGGCAGCGTTGCAAGCAAGCTTGATACGGTGCAGTCGTCTGCGCCGCTTTTACTGTCTGCGCAAAGTGGCCGAGCGGCGGTAACCTCTGCGACGGTACAAACTGAAAAAAACCTAATGAGTGCAGGTAAGTTATACGGTGTCGCGAATCAGGCGTTAGCCAAGGCTGTAAGCGAAGCGATTTCGGCACCTGGTAAGGCGGCGGCCTTAGCCAGTGACTTCAGCGTGTTTGGCCGTGATCCGACGGTCAAGGACTCTAGTTTGCGCGATGCTTTTAACGCGATGAAGCGGCTACAAGACTCTTTAGGTGCTCGGAATCAACCCGCCAACGAGCCCGTCTGGGCGTTGCTGCGCGGCGAACTTGTTACTACGGCGGCGTATGCCTACTTGAACGCAGCTTGCACGATGCAGGCTGACTGGGAGAGTCAGGTATTAGCCGCTACCCAGGTGGCCCCTGATGATGCAGCGTTTTACGAGAAGGTCATGGGCTCCGATGGAGTGTTGTGGTCCTATTTGGATAAGACGGCCAAGCCTTTTTTGACTCAAAGTGCAACCGGATATGCCAAGGCTTCCTCCTTTAACTGGATCTTGCCTTGGAATCCCGAATTTTTAACGTTTATCAACCGCGTTGCTGCTGAAAAGCGGGCCCGTGATGCGGCGACAAAAAAGGCTGAGCTACAGGCCAAACTCGATGAAACCCGCGCAGCAGCCAGAAGTAAATTTATTGATGCCAGGTTGGCCCAAATTGATACGGATGCGGCGAAGTTCAATCAAACAGCTTTCAATGTTTCAATTGCATCGTTTCCGTTAAAAGCTAATGTGGATGCAACCATTCAGCCTTACGGCGCTGGGCTGACACTTAATTGCGCCAAGGCACCACAACGTCTGACCCAACTAAATTTCTCGACCTCACAGGTGTTTAACTGGAGCGCAACCACTTGCGGCGATAGCGAGTTAAAGATCTTTGTGGACAACATGACCTTAATCGCGCGTTGGAATGGCGCGTTTGGTTTTGAGCGGTTTTTACGCGACTTTAGGGATGGGAGAAAGTCCTTTGTCCCTGCAGATTTTCCTGATCAGCGAGAGGCGCTCGCTGCCTTAGGCATTAAGAAAATTGACGTTGTGTTTAAGATATCGGACGGTGCAGTGTTGCAGGAGGCTGTTGCCAAGTATGAGTCAGAGGCAGCTGAGCGAAGCGCACTCGCCTCTGAAAAGCTTGCTTTAGAGCAGGCGCAGGCAGCGCGCACCGAGAAAAGCCTCACCAGTCAGATCAGCGGGCTGTCTTCAAAGTCAGAGAAGCCCGTGCTACCCTCAAAATCTGTCACTTGTACGCTCTGAGGCTTTTTTATGGCAATCGATTTTGAGGCACTGTTGTTGCCTATTTCTTCTGAAGCCCCGGGCGGTGTCGAAGCGCGCGACACACCGCAATATGAGGTGGTTTTTGCCGAGATTGAGCGCTTAACCAGCCCTTCGGCCGATCGTCAGCCTGATTGGCCTAAGATTGAAGCCCAATCCACTGAGTTATTAAAATCCGTCTCAAAAGATTTTATGGTGGCGTCATGGCTGTCGGCGGCTTGGATTGAAAAATCTGGGGTTGAGGGCTTGTCGGCCGGCTTGGGTTTGTTCGCAGGCTTGCTAAAAACGTATTGGGCTACTGGCTTTCCGCCCGTTAAGAGATTGCGTGGACGTCGCAACGCCGTGATCTGGTGGACGGATCGGGTCGCTGCATGGCTGGGCAGCACGACACCCGCAGCGTTACCCCTTGAGGCTCACACCTTGTTGGTTGAGCGCATTGAAGCAATCGACAGTACGTTTGCCGAAGTGGATCCTGAGGCCCCTTCGCTGAACGAACTCATCAATCTAATTAAGAGGCTTGAGGTCATTGAGCCGGTTGCTGCGCCAGACGCAGTGACGAACGCCTCAGCCCCAGCACAGGCTCAGCAGACAGCATCTGGGTCTGCTGCGGCTGGGTCGAGCGCGATGGCGAGCGCTACGAATACGAGCGCCGCGACGACAACCACGACAGCAACAGGTCCGCAACTCGGCAACTTAAGCAAGGTCGCAAACCTCGACGACTTGGTGTCAGCCTTAAGCTCGGTATTCAGTTATTTGGGGGATGCCAGTCAAAAGCTTGCTGAGCTCGACCCCAACAATCCACTGGCGATTGGCTTGAGTCGCTTTGGCGCGCGCGGTGCGTTGTTAAGTTTGCCGCAGGTACAAGGGCAAGCGACGCTCATTGCACCGCCGGCGATGGCCGAGGTACAGTCGTTTGAAACGGTATGTGCTGCAGGCAACCCTCAGGGGGTGGCGAGTTTTTGTGAAGGGCGCTTGGCAACCTATCCCTTTTGGTTAGATCTTGATCGACAGTCGGCGCTAGCCTACGGTGCGATGGGGCCGGAAGCTGCCACGATGCGAACGGCCGTGATTGATGAGGCATTGGCCTTTGTTAAACGTTTGCCAGGCGTCGAACGACTGACCTTTTCGGATGGCATGCCCTTTGCCGATGAATCAACGCAGGCGTGGCTTGCAACCTGCCAGGCCGAGCGTATGGGCGGCGGTGCAACTGACAAATTTTCTGAAGCAAAAAAACAGGCGAACGAAAGTTTAGGCTCTGGCGACGCTGACGCGGCCGTTGCAGCGCTGCAAGACTTTCTTGCTAGTACACGCTCGGGCCGAGATCAGTTTCGCGCACGGGTCGCTTTGGCTGAGCTGGCATTAGGTCTGAAAAAAGACTTAGATGTGCAGCCCTTGATTGACCCGTTGTTAGATGAGTGCGAGCGCTTAAACCTGATGTACTGGGAACCAGAGCTTGCTTTACTGGCCTGGCGTTTGAAACTGCGCGCGGCGCGCGCGATTGCCAAACAATTAGAAGATACTCAAGACCTTGAGAAAATAGCGGCAAGCCAACGCGTCGTGCAACTCGCGCTGAAAAAAGTCTCTGTGCTTGATTTTGGTGAGGCGATGCGCCAAGTGTAGATCGCCCTGTGCAAACGGCGCATGCTGTGACTGAGCTCACACTGATTTTGAAGCTGAGTTGAAGGCATCGCGCCAAGTGTCGAGTAGACTAGTTCTCTAACC
>JBIIWK010000026.1:0-17440 GCA_044338955.1 Burkholderiaceae bacterium | reverse complement strand
CCAGCCACCCTTCGCATCAACCACGAACCAACGCTGGTGATATTGGGCAGCGTCGCGATGCTCTGAGCCGATACAACCCACAACGGGGAAAAAAATTTCTTTTGACATGAGACGCGCCTTTGCTTGGTTTATCCGATTTGCAGGCGCCGAAACGTTTAGCTGACTTGCCAGCAGCGCCACAAAGAGCTTAGTCTAGCTCAATCAACGTACAGGCTCGTACACTCAACGCTTAGTCCTGTCCAAGTGATTTTTGAGCCAGCAGAATCCAAACCTTTCTCTTTGCGACCAGACACCTTATGAAAATCGACCACCTAGATCACCTTGTGTTAACCGTTGCCAGCCTTGAGCGCACCTGCGATTTTTACAGCCGCATCCTGGGCTTCGAGGTCATTACCTTTTTGGGTGATCGCAAAGCACTCAGATTTGGACAGCAAAAAATCAACTTGCACCAGGTTGACAACATGTTTGACCCAAAAGCCAAGACGCCCACAGCGGGGTCGGGCGACCTGTGCTTTATTGCGGCAACCCCAGTGGATGACATCGTCAACGAACTGAACGCTGCGGGCGTCACGATCGAACTCGGGCCAGTCGAGCGCACCGGCGCAGTCGGCAAAATCAGATCCGTCTACCTGCGTGACCCAGATGACAATCTGATCGAATTATCGAACTATCAACCCTAGGTGCTCTAGGGTTAATCGAATGATCGAACCCTCTTCCTCAACTGTTCGGGTTTGATCGAATTGCCTTACGACCCGCCTCAACCTTAGGGTGTGGGGCGCTCGGGCCCTAAAATGCATACAAATTCAGGTTAGGAATCAGAGGTAAGTATCTACCGATATCCTCATTTTCCCTTATGTCGCCACGGGCAAACTTACGTTAAAGTCGAGTGTCGGATTTATAAACTTGGAGACAACATGAGCACTACGATCAAAAAGACCACCGTTCAGGCCTCGCGCCGTAAGCTGTTGCAAGGCGCCGCTGGGCTTGCCGCAATGGGCTTGCCTGCGATTTCGCTGGCGCAAAACAAACCGATCAAAATCGGTATGCCAACTATTTTGTCGGGTCGTGTGGCTATGTTGGGCCTGTCGTCGCGCAACGCGGTCATGCTCGAAGTTGAAAAATTTAATGCCGCGGGTGGTTTGGGCGGACGCATGATTGAAATGGTTGTGCGCGACTCAAAAGGCCAACCTCAAGAAGCGGCTCGCGTCGCACGCGAACTCGTGACAAGCGATGGCTGTGAACTGCTGTGGGATGCCGAGGCATCATCGGGTGCGTTTGCTGTCCATGAAGTGGCAAAAGACTTGGGCGTCTTTGTCATGCATACCAACTCAGAGACCTCTTCCCTGACGGCAGATCCAAAGCTGCGCGTGCCCACAGCGTTTCGTTGCGCACGCCAAGGTATCCATGATGCGATCGCAGGCGGTTCTTATGGCGCACAGGTTGCCAAAGAGCTCAAACTTAAGCGTTGGATGAGCATTTCACCTGATTACGCCTATGGCCGCGACACCACAACCGAGTACTTTGAATATCTGAAGCACTTCAATAAAGACATCGAAGTGGTAGGCGAAGTTTGGCCAAAGTTGTTTCAAGCCGACTACAGCGAAAACATTACGCGCCTGCTGCAAGGTAAACCACAAGCGATTTATTCGTGCTTGTGGGGTGGCGATATGACATCGTTTGTTGATCAGGCAAGCATTTATGCCCTGTTTAAAGATAAACAATTCTTCTCGCCAAACATTGCTGAATATGCGGTGCTCACTGCACTTAAAAATGTACCGCCAAACATGCATTCGGGTAATCGGTATCTCAAGACCTTTCCGAACACGCCGGCCAACACAGCTTGGGCAGAGTCCTATATCGCCAAGTTCAAAGATTTACCCCTGAACTGGTCGTGGGAAAACGCGGTCGGGATGGGCTTTTTAACCGCCGCCATGAAAAAAGCAAACAGCTCAGACGGTAAAAAGATCGCCGAAGCAATGCGCGGTATGAAAATCGACTCGCCGTTTGGTGCCGACGGCACCGTGACGATGCGCGCTGAAGACAACACCATTATCAACTACGCCATCGGTTATGGCCCCTTGATCAGCAAAGAGCCGTACGTCACCAAGCAAACCGTAGGCGACTGGAAGCAAATCCTCGAACTCGAACTCGAGTGGAAAAAACGCAAAGGCTGGGCATAACACTCAGAGAGTATTGCACTGAGGTCTAAAGGCCTTTGCCTGAACGTTCAAGCAGAGGCCTTTTTTATACCAGCCGTTTTTTCTTGCTTTAACCGCACCCGCCTGCACTGTCCAGTCAGTTGCGGCTGTATCAACCGTATCCCCCCTCTCGGAGACCCTCGTGGATCCCATCGCCCTCTATGAATGCGTGACCTCATTGTCATGCATCGTCACTCAAACCAGCACTGGTTTGATTGTTGGCTCGCTGCTCTTTTTAGTCGCGGCTGGCCTGACCCTAATCTTTGGTGTGCTGGGCGTGATTAATTTTGCGCACGGCTCGTTGTATATGCTCGGCGCCTACATGGCTCTGTCAGCCTATCGCATTACCGATAGCTACCTGTTGTCCGCGGTAATTGCCGGTGCAGGCGTCGGTTTGTTCAGCTTAATTTTTGAGCGCTTTTTCATGCGGCGCGTGTATCAAGCCGAGGTCTTGCTGCAACTGCTGGTGTGCTACGCCCTGATCCTCATTATGGATGACGCGGTCAAAATTATCTGGGGCGCAGAGTTTCAATCGATGGGCATGCCGGTGGCCTTTCAAGCGCCGCCCCTGTTTATCTTTGATGGCGTCGTGCCGGTTTTTTATGTTTTCATGATTTGTGCGGCCGCCGTGATCGCTTTGGTGATGTGGTACGTGCTGACACGCACGCGCATCGGCAAAGTGGTGCGCGCAGCGGCGCACAACCCAACAATGACCTCAGTACTTGGGTTAAATACCACCTGGATCTACGCCGGTGTATTTGCCTTTGGTGGTGCATTGGCGGGCTTAGCCGGTGCGCTTGCCGCACCGGTGCGCTCGATGTCACCCGGCATGGGCTTCTCGATTTTGATCGAGTCGTTTATTGTGACGGTCATTGGTGGGATGGGCTCGGTGAGCGGCGCGTTAGTAGGCGCTTTATTGATCGGCTTGGTGCGCTCGTTTGGCTCGATCGGGTTTCCGCTTTTCGTTGAAGGCATTATGTTTTTGGCAATGGCACTGATCTTAATTCTTAAGCCAAGCGGTCTGTTGGGTAAGGAGCCGCGCCCATGAATAACGCCTTCAAAAAAGAATTGCTATTTGGGCTTGTTGCACTCGCTCTGTTAGCGGCGCTACCCCTTTTGTCGCCCGGTCGCGTCACACTTGACTTTGTGATTCGCCTTGCTGCCTTAGGCGTGTTCGCCACCTCATTGAACATTTTGGTGGGCTATGGCGGCATGGTGTCCTTTGGTCACGCCATGTTTTTTGGCGGTGGTGCTTATACCTTTGGCTTGTTAATGCAACGCACTGAGGTCTCGATACCCGTCGCGCTGTTGGGCGCTATAGTGTTTTGCTCACTGCTCGCGTGGGTGATTGGGATGATCTGCGTCAAGCTCAAAGAGATTTATTTCTCATTCCTGACTCTCGCTTTTCAGATGTTGATTCACAGTGTGATTATCACGTGGACTTCATTGACAGGCGGCGATCAAGGCTTGATGGGTGGTATCCCACGCAGGCCTTTTTGGGGTGGCATTAATGTGGCCGATCCCAATACCCTGTACTGGTTTTGTGTCGTCATCGGTGTGGCCAGCCTGCTGATCATGCGCTACGTTTTGCAATCACCGTTTGGCTATACCCTGCGCATGGTGCGCGACAACGCCGATCGCGCGCGCTTCTTAGGCATTGATGTGTGGCGCATTCGTCTGTACGCCTTTATTTTGGCAGGTGCCTTTGCCGGAATCGGTGGCTCGCTCATGGCGTTATTTGTCTCAGGGGCCTACCCAGAGTTTAGTTATTGGACGATGTCGGGTGAGGCCGTATTTATGATCATGATGGGTGGTATCAATGTTTTCTTGGGCCCAATTATTGGCGCAGGTTTGTTGAACATCTTTAACGACATCATCACACGCACGACCGAGTATCACGGTTTGGCGTTAGGCGTGATCGTACTGATCTTTGCTCTTGGTTTTAAACGCGGCATCACAGATTTTGTGGGGCAAGTCTATAACGCCATCACTAAAAAGCGTGTGCAATCATGACAAAAAAATACCTGAGTGTGGTGACGGGTGGTTCAAGTGGCATCGGCGCAGCTTGCGTCAGGCATTTAGCGAAGCGCGGCGACTTAGTCATCGCACTTGATTTGCCTGGCACCTGGTCTGACGCAAAAATGAAAGAACTCGGCGTACACGCCTACGCCTGCGATGTGACTGACGAGCAAGCGGTACGTGACACGGCCGCAATGATCGAGGCCAAGCACGGTCACATCTCGGCGCTGGTCAACAGCGCGGGGATTTTGCAACGCCGCTTAACGCCCGACAAGCTCACCATGACCGAATGGGATCGCGTGGTGGCGGTGGATCAGCGCGGCACCTACCTCGCCTGCGCGGTCTTTGGCTCGCGCATGGCTGAGCTAGGCGCGGGAGCAATCGTCAATATCGCCTCAATTACCTCGATGCGTTCGGTTCCTTTGCATGCCTATGCGCCTGCAAAGGCTGCTGTGGCCTCAATGACGGCCTGCCTAGCTGCTGAATGGGGCCGTGCCGGCGTGCGCGTCAACGCGATTTCGCCCGGCTACGTGTTAACCGAAGCCTTGCAAGCCGCGATTGATCGGGGCGACCGCAATCCCGAAGACCTCACGTCGCAAGCAGCCATGGGGCGCATGGTCACCCCAGACGAAATTGCAGACTCGGTTGGCTTCTTGTTGTCGCCCGCTGCCAAGGCCATCACGGGTATCAACTTACCGGTTGACGCTGGCTGGCTGGCCGGATCGACCTGGCAAACTTATGGCGGCGTGCCACCCGCTCAAACCAGCACTGCCGGAGGCCGCTGATGCTTAAGATCGAAAACCTCTGTAAGGCCTTTGGTGGTGTCGTCGCAACCTCTGATGTGTCCATTCACTTCAAGACCGAATCACTCACCGCCGTGATCGGCCCCAATGGCGCTGGTAAAACAACCTTCTTTAATTTAATTTCAGGTGCGCTCAAGCCCGACTCGGGTCGCATTTTGCTAGACGGCGAGGATATCGTCGGCATGACAAGTAGCGCGATCGTGCACAAAGGCATCGGTCGCGCGTTTCAAGTGGCCAAACTTTTCAAGACCCTCACCGTTGAAGAGTCGCTGCGCGGTGCGTTGATGTCGCCTCTGGGCCGTTCGGCGCAAATGCACGGGCGGTTTCCCTTAGCGCAGACGCGCGATCGCGCCTTTGAAGTCATGGAGCAACTTGGCTTGCATACCAAAGCGCATTTAATTAGCGGCAATTTGTCGCACGGCGATCAAAAGCTATTAGATATGGCCTTGGCACTGGTGTTAAAGCCCAAAGTGCTTTTGCTAGACGAACCCGTTGCCGGCATGGGCCCTGAAGAACGCGAGCAGATGATTGAGACCGTTTATGGTCTCTGGAAAAAAGGTGGGTTAACGGTGGTGCTGATCGAGCATGACATGGAGATCGTCTTCAGAGTCTCGCAACACATCCACGTTTTATCTTACGGCAAGCTGTTGGCTGAGGGTAGCCCAGAGCAAATCCGCAACAACCCGGCCGTCATTGAGGCCTACTTGGGCAAACCCCGCGAGGAGCACGCATGAGCGACCACGTGCTAAAGGTGCAAGACATTGATGTCTTTTATGGCACCAGTCAGGCATTATTCAAATTATCGTTTGAAGTCAAACGGGGCGAGACCTTAGCGTTGCTCGGACGAAACGGCGCTGGCAAAAGCACCACCATGAAGACCATCGCTGGTGTGAGTCCTACCAAAAAAGGCAGTGTCGAGTTGTACGGCAAGGTCATCACCGGGCGCTCTGCACATTTAATTGCCCGTGCAGGCATTGGTTATGTGCCAGAAGACCGGCAGATATTTCCAGACCTCAGCGTCGACGACAATCTCACCATCGCAATCAAAAAAGGTGCGAAGGGCGAAGACGACTGGAGCCTTGAGCGCGTGTATGACACGCTGCCGCTGCTAGCCCCCCTCAAAGACCGAATGGGCGGACAATTATCTGGTGGAGAACAACAAATGCTGACGGTAGGCCGCGCACTGATGGGAAACCCCGATGTGTTGCTGCTTGACGAGCCCAGCGAAGGCCTGGCCCCCATCATGGTGCAAAAGATTGGTGATTTGATCGCCACCTTGCACAAGCTAGGCAAAACGATTGTCTTGGCCGAACAAAATCTACACTTTTGTTTAGGGCTAGCCGACCGGGCCGTGGTGATCGACAAAGGCACGGATGTCTTTTGCGGCACCATCCACGAGCTCAACGATAACGCCGATATTAAACAACGCTATCTGTCGGTTTAACGACTTAGGGGACTGCTGTGCATCTTTCAAAAATTAACGCCTCGCAAGCCTTTGACATGACCGGTACCCACTTGTGGATTACGGGGGCTGCTGGCGGCATCGGTAGCGCCACGGCCCGGCTGTGCAGCCAGCTTGGCGCTTCGTTAGTGTTGACGGATATCGGCCCCCTCGCCAAGCTCGAAGCGCTTGCACACACGCTCAAAGGCTCAGTCGCTGTCGAGTCTTGCGACGTCACGCAACGCGATGCGGTTGAAGGTTTAGTGCGTCGGCACAACCCGTTTACCGCGTTGGCCGACACCGCGGGCATCTGCCCCTTTGAGGACGATTGGCTGGCGCCAGACTGGAACGAAGCCGCGTTTATGCGCGTGATGCAGGTCAACGTCTTAGGCCCAATTAATCTGGTGCGCGCGGTGTTGCCCGGCATGATGGAACGCAAGCACGGGCGTATCGCGCTCTGTGGCTCGATTGCAGGCTGGACCGGCGGGTTACGTGCCGGCCCGCATTACAGCGCCTCTAAGGGTGGCGTACACGCCTTGGTACGCTGGTTTGCGCAACGTGCAGCGCCCCATCACGTTTGTGTGAACGGTGTGGCGCCTGGGCCGATTGATACGGGCATGACCACCGGTCAAGGCTATAACGGCAGCGAATACCCCATGCAACGCATGGGCGAGCCCGAAGAAATCGCAGGCATGTTGACTTACCTGTGCTCACCCGCGGCAAGCTTTGTGTCGGGTGCGATTATGGATGTGAACGGCGGCACACAAATGCGCTGAGTGTCTAAGTCGCGATGCCCCAGAGGCTGAGGTGCGGGATGACTGAGCAGCGCTTAGTCCCTTGCTGAGGAGCCAGGAACATACGTGTATTCGTAGGGAATCAACGGCCTGAGCGGACTAGGCAAACCCTGAGCTAGTCATCAAATTTGAATTTTGCTCTTGCATAATTGATTGATTTAAATTAGCATGAAAATGTAGCAAACACTACATTTTCTGCTCTGCTTAATTTTCTTCATCCACTGCCTGCGAGGTCACCCGATATGTATGACGTTTTTCAGACCGATCGTTTAATCGATCTTTGGTTGACCGAAGATATCGGCTCGTGTGATTTGACCGCACAACTCATGATTGATGAAGACGCCGTTGGCACGTTTCATATGAACGCCCGCGAGCCGATGTACATTGCCGGCATCGATGTTGCCGCACGAATCTTCAACCGTTACGATGCCGCCCTAAACGTCACCAAACTCGCCAAAGACGGCGATAAGGTTGAAAAAGGCACCAGAATTTTGACCGTATCAGGCCCGGCCCGCAGCATTTTGACTGCCGAACGCCCTGCTCTGAACATTTTGCAACGCCTGTGTGGCATCGCCACTGAAACCGCCCGCTACAACGCCGAAATCGCTGGTACAGGCGCACGCTTAATCGACACACGTAAAACAACGCCAGGCCTGCGCATGCTTGAAAAGCACGCTGTCGCCTGCGGTGGTGGCTTAAATCATCGTCTGGGTCTCGATAATGGCGTCATGCTCAAAGACAACCACATCGCAGTGGCCGGCAGTATCGGCAAAGCTGTCGCGCGCGCCAAACTCAAGCTGCCTGTGCTGACCAAGATTGAAGTCGAATGCGACCGCTTTGAACAGGTCGAAGAATCTTTAGCCGCGGGTGCCGATGTCATCATGCTGGATAACATGTCGATTGCAGACATGACCACGGCAGTTAAGTTTGTGGCAGGCCGAGCAAAAATTGAAGCCTCGGGCGGCATCAGCATTGCGACAATTCGTAACGTGGCACTGACTGGCGTGGATTACATCTCAACAAGCAAAATCACTCAAGCTGCACCTGCAGTTGATATCGGCTTAGACGAATAAGCAGGCGTTGAGTGACAAGCGGTAATTTCTTTTTTGTGGTCGGCCCCAGCGGGGCTGGCAAAGACAGCCTGATTGACGGGGCGCGGCAGCAGCTCGACCCCGCTCAATTCATTTTTGCCACACGCACAATCACCAGACCGGCCGACTCGGGTGGTGAAGCCCACCAGGCGTGCACGCAGTCTGAGTTCACCCTGCTTCAACAACAGGGCAAGTTTTTAATCACCTGGCAAGCACATAACCTATCGTATGGCCTGCCGAGCGCACTGCTTGAGGCCCTTGCTACCGGACAACACGTCATTGCAAATGGCTCGCGTGCAATGGTGGCGCAGTTAAGCACACGCGTACCTAATTTAGTCGTGGTTGAAATCGGTGCGCCCGCTGGGATCCTGGCGCAACGACTCGCGCAGCGTGGTCGCGAATCTGCAGACGATGTTGCCAAACGCTTAGCGCGCAAGGCCGAGCCGTATCCTGAAGGCACGCGCGTACTTCGTGTGACCAATGATCAAACGCCAGCGATCGGTGTGAGCCGTTTTGTCGCTGCGCTCTACACACAGCTTGGGAAAGCCCCTGCGCCTTTGGCCTCGTTGTATAAAAAAATTGCGGGGTTTACGCTTAGCGAGACTGAATATCGGCCTCTGTTGACCGCGATTCACCAAAAGCAATATTCCGGAGCCGAGCTCGAAGCTTTTTTAATTGCCTGCACACAACATTTATCAGACGATGAACTGATTGCGATGGCGCGATGCCGTAGCGAACTCATGCCACGCATTTCTTGGGGACGTGACATGGTGGTCGATAAGCACTCGCTTGGCGGCATACCTGGCAGTCGTGTCACGATGGTGGTGATTCCGATTGTGGCGGCGCACGGGTTACTCATCCCAAAAACATCATCGCGTGCAATCACCTCGGCAGCAGGCAGCGCTGATGCGATGGAGGTTCTTGCAAAAGTCGATCTGACCCCCGAACAACTAAAACAGTGTGTCTCGCAGACCAATGCCTGCATCGCCTGGAACGGCAAGCTGAATCATTCGGTCATTGATGACGTGATGAACGCAATCACTCGCCCCCTGGCACTTGATACGCGACGCTGGTCCGTGGCTTCGATTTTGTCAAAAAAATATTCAGCTGGCGCGACTCACGTTGTCATTGATATTCCGTATTCAAATGGCGGCAAGGTCAAAACCCAACCTGCGGCAGAAGAACTTGCTCGACTCTTTGAAATGGTGGGTACGGCCTTAGGACTCGTCGTCAAGGCTTTTGCCACAGATGGCCACGCACCGATCGGACGTGGCATCGGCCCCGCGCTCGAGGCACGCGATGTGTTGCAGGTACTAGACCGCCATCCCGATGCGCCGGCAGATCTGTTAGAAAAATCTTTATTCTTTGCCAGCCAAATCCTGGCGCTCGACCCAGCGGTCGGCAGCGTTGCCAACGGCCGTGCCCGCGCGCTCGAATTGCTCAACAGTGGTGCTGCAAGCACCACCATGCAGGCAATCAGTGCGGCTCAAGGTGCTCAGCCACCACTCGATTGGTCAGGCGTGCTGAAACACGAAGTTCGCTCACAACACAGTGGCCGCGTACAGGCCATTGATGGTTTTGTCATTTCAGGGCTTGGGCGCTGCGCCGGCGCCCCCGCAGACCCACTCGCTGGCGTGGATCTGGCGTGTGGCCTAGGTGCAGAAGTCAGTGCTGGCGATTTGCTCTATGTGTTGCAGGCGAGTGATCAAGAAAAACTCGCGCAATCGGTAGCGCTTGCACAGACTGACTGCGGCTATCGTCTGAGCTGATAAGAAAACATAGCCTCAGTCGGCTGATCAGACAATGCTGATCTCGCCGACTGATGCGATGACGCTGATATCGGCCGATTTACTCGCCAAATCCCTTAGACACAATCACTTCAACCAAATTCGGTACACCGCTGGCCATTGCGGCTTTCAGCACCGCCGATAGCTGCGCGGGATCTGTCACGGTTTGCGATGACATCCCCATATTTTTTGCTAAGCCCGCAAAATCGATTGGTGGATCATTCATATCCATCGCAACGAACGCATCTGTGCCGCGCATCGCAAGCAGTCGTTCTTTGATAATGCGATAGCTGCGATTATTGATGATGACGTAAGTGATGGGCAAACGTAGGTGCGCAGCGGTCCAGAGCGACTGGATACTGTACATGGCGCTACCGTCACCGATGGTGGCGACAATCGGGCGACCAGGTTGCGCCAGGCTCACGCCCACCGCACCTGCCATGCCAAACCCCAAACCGCCACTCGCCAGGCCGTAATACGCTTTGGGATTATCCATGGGTAGCATCGCAGCAATCGCAGGCGAAGCCGTCAGGGTTTCATCCACAACAATCGCGTCTTTAGGCAAAACATCCACTAACTGACTGACTAGATAGCGTTGGTCGATAGGATTAGATTTTGCGGCAGCTGAAAACTCTTCACGGGTCTTGTCGCGCTTGGCTGACCAGTTGTTGGCGCTTAGCGCCTTCACGCGTGCGCTTGCTGCCTTCGCGTAGTCGGCGCTGCGCGCTGCGCGCAACACCGGCAGCAACGCCAACAGTGTTTCTTTGACATCTGCACGCACGGCAGTTTCTGTCGAATAGTTTTTACCGAGTTCCCACTCGCGCTCGGTGATGTGCATCACAGGCATTTCGGGTGGCAAGGGCTCGACCGTGCTCATCGGCGACATGCGAAGCAAATCGGCACCGAGGCAAAGCAAGAAATCATACTGCTCAAGAATCGAACGTACTTTTTTCTGGTTGCGCGACAAATCACCCATGCAAGTCGGATGCGAGGTCGGATAACGCGCGTTATAGCCAACAGACTCTTGGTACACCGCAGCACCCAAAAGCTCTGCGAGCTCGCACGCCTCGTTAAAAATACCGGCGTTTGCGATTTCACGGCCAGCAACAATCACAGGATTTTTTGCAGCTAGCAAACGTTCGGCCAGCGCCTTAAGCGAGGCATCGCCCGGACGCACCGCTGCGTCAATCACCGTTGGGAAACCAAATTCAATTTCGGTTTCTTCGTCAAGCACCGAGCCTGGCAAACTAATAAACACCGGGCCCATCGGTGGCGTGCGAGCAATCTTGGCCGCGCGACGCACAATGCGCGGCAAGTCTTCAAGCCGGGTCACTTCAAAGGCCCACTTCACCAACGGCGCGACCATCGGCACCAAAGGCTCGTACAACAAAGGCTCTTGCAGACCATAGCCCACTTCATACTGACCCGCCGTAATGATGATGGGCGAGCCCGAAAACTTAGCCGAATAGATCGCCCCCATCGCGTGCCCCAAGCCCGGCGCGCAATGCAGGTTACAGGCCACCAGTTTGTTTGACGCACGCGCAAAGCCATCGGCCATGCCAACCACAATCGATTCTTGCAACCCCAACACATACTTCAGCTCTGGAAACTGTGGCACCGCCTCCATGATGGCAAGCTCGGTTGTGCCGGGGTTACCAAACATATGGGTGACGCCCTCATCGAGCAACAATTTGATGAAGGCCTGACGGCCAGTAAGTTTTTGCATTGCCATGAATCAGTCTCTGAAGGTGTGGGTTGAAAACTTAAAGCGCCTTGTGCTTCGCACCGGTTGCGAAGAGAGGGCGTTCGAACAACGAATCGAAACGCCGGCACAGTCAAAATAGAGTGAATAATAACCAGCACCCAACGCAACTTCGCGCCGGATGCTCGAGTGCGATTACGGCTTTAAACGACCCGTTTGAATATAAAAATCGCGCTCTTTCATCGCTGCAGCATGAATATCAGCTGCGACTGTAGTCGACTTGGATAAATTAGCATCCGTATAGGCCCCAAGGCGCGCAAACTCTGCCATCAACTCAGGATTTTTCAAGGCGGTTTGAATCATGGCGGACAAGTATGCCTTGCGGTCAGCAGGAGTAGCTTTAGGCACCACCGCAAAGCGCATAATGTTCCAGACGAATTGCTTTGCACCATAGATCTCGTTGAACGTCGGAACGTCTTTCATATTGAAGACACGCTCTGCGCTTGCAACCGCGATCGGTGTCAACTGCTTGGCCTGTAAGAAACTTTCAAATTCGCCGTAAAAGCCTTGCGCAACATCAACGTTACCGCCGATCAACGCGACGATCCCAGGCTTACCGCCCTGAAAAGGTACGCGTAAGAATTTGGCCCCAGTGTGCGCCTCAAGCTGATCCAGCAGGTATTCCCACATCGATCCAGGTACCACGGCAGCGCGCACCGTCCCTGGTTTATCTTTTGCAGCCTGAAGGATCTCTTTGGCAGTCTTGCCTTTAAAAGGACCCTCTGTTGAAGCTACCCAAGTGAGTGCGTCACTATTAATGTACGCAATTGACTCAACATCGGCGAGCGACCATTTGCCGGGTGCACGCAAAATCGCATCACCCCAGAAATTACTCGCTAAGATCCCAACCGTGTAGCCGTCAGGCTTAGCCTGTGTTGCCAAGTACGCGTGGCCCACCATACCAGCACCACCCACACGGTTATTGACCAAGACCTTATCGCCACTGGCTTTTTCAACAAACTTCGCCAAGATACGTGCGGTCAAATCCATGCCACCACCAGCCGGATACACCACGGTGTATTCAATCGGCTGATCCGGAAATCCTTTAGGCTTAAGTTTTGCCAAGGCAGGATCCGTTTGCGCGAAGGCACCAAAGCTGAGTACTGCCAACAAGCTTGCGAGAACTGTTGAGATTTTTTTCATTTATAGGTCTCCAGTGGGTTGTATCGACTTGCGTTTCAAAAATACTAAGACTGCCAAAATTAAACTGCCAACAATCAGCACTGCTGCGATCGGTCGATGGGCAAAAATCATCAAGCCATCGGGTGACATCACCATCGATTGCCGTAACGATTGCTCAAGCATCGGCGCCAGTACAAACGCGATCAAGAACGGCGCAAACTCGTATTGCAACTTGCGCAAAACATAGCCTGCAATACCAAAGCCAATCATCACCCACAAATCAAAGATATTTTTATTGGCCGAGTAGGTGCCCACAATCGACAATAACAAAATCAACGGAAACAACACCCGGTAAGGGATGCGTAGACACTGCACCCACAACCCCACCAGTGGTAAGTTTAGTAGCAACAAGAAAACATTGCCCACGTACAGGCTGGCGACTACGCCCCAAAACAAGTCAGGGCGTTGCGTGATAAACATGGGGCCCGGCTGAACGCCCTGCATCACCAACGCGCCCAGTAACAAGGCCGTGACGGCATTGCCGGGGATGCCGAGAGTAAATAAAGGAATCATCCCCCCCGATACAGCAGCATTATTGGCCGCCTCGGGGCCCGCCACACCTTCGATTGCCCCTTTGCCAAAACGCTCGGGGTCTTTGGCGATTCGGCGCTCGAGTGTGTACGACACAAACGAGGCGGTCACGGGCCCGCCACCTGGCACGAGCCCTAGAAAAAACCCCAAAAAACTACCGCGCATCATGGGTTTCCAAGAGGCCTTCCAGTCGGCGAACGTGGGCCAGAGACCTTTAATTTTTTCGGCGAGCATCTGATTTTTTGCGATTTTCTCGCAGTTCATCAGGATTTCAGATACGCCGTATAAACCAATCACCACAGACAAAATCTCGATACCAGCAGACAGGTTGACGGTACCCAAAGTAAAGCGATCTTGCCCATTCACGATATCGATACCGACCGTTGCGGCCAAAAACCCGAGCGCGATCATCAGCACGCCTTTGACGCTTGAGCCACCAATCATATAAAGCGTACACACCAGGCCCAACACCATCAATGCAAAATTTTCAGGCGGGCCAAATTTAAGTGCTACGGTTGCCAACAGGGGCGAAAAAAATGTCAACGCCACCAAAGATAAGGTGCCAGCCACAAACGAGCTAATGGCCGCCATCCCCAGCGCCGCCCCCGCGCGCCCCTGCTTAGCCATCGCGTGCCCGTCTAAGGCCGTCACTACAGACGCCGCCTCACCTGGGATGTTCACCAAAATCGAGGTGGTAGAGCCGCCGTACATGGCGCCATAAAAAATAGCGGCCAGCATGCCAAGCCCTGCCACGGCCGACAGCTGAAACGTTACGGGTAGTAACAAGGCCAAGGCGGCGAGCGGACCAATCCCAGGCAAGACGCCAACCAATGTGCCAACAATGCTGCCTAGCAAACAGAAATACAGATTTTCAGCGGTAAACAACACCGAAAACCCCATCATCAAACCATTGATTGCGTCCATCACCACCCCCAAGGGCCGCGCGGCAAATTCATGCCTAGCAAGCGCCCAAACACTAGCATCACGACCGCAACCGAAACCACGGTAATGATCAACGACTCAACCAGGCGCGAGCGCTCTACGGTTTGCAATAAAACAAAGGTGGTCAGCGCGCTTGCCACCGCAAAACCTAGATAAGGTAGGGTAGCTGCCATGGCGACCAACCCTGCCACAACGCCGCAAATTCGGCCGAGTGCCGCTGCGCGCGGCCAGTCTGGGTTAGGCACAGACGTGCTTGAGGCCTTGAACATCAGCACGAGCCCGCAAATAGTGATGAGCGCGCCACAGATAAACGGAAAGAATCCGCTTTCAGGTCCAAAGGATCCGGTTAACCGTAGCGACCACGAACTCACCATGGTCGCCAGGCCGAGCAGGCACCAAAGCACATTTAAGATGCGTTCAAACATCAACGGCACGACCAAACATCTTGTCCCTAAATTTTTATTTGCTACGCCAGCTTTTTGTGCTGGCTTGTTTTTACGCTGGCTCGTACGAAGAAACCAGAGTCTGTTCTTGCCCGCTACCCATAAGCAGCATCTGTTCACAGTCCGGCAACGCTAGCGGTGTCTATCCAAACCCACCCTAACGACTAGCCAAGTCCGTTAACAGACATACCAATGACTGATGATGCGGTTTACATACCTGCCAACTTCTTAAACGTCGCGCCATCGAGGCCGAGTTTACTGCAAGCTGCAACCATTTCTTGCCAAGTATTGTCATCCACTGGCACGCCGTTCGCCAGGCGCTCAGCGCGGGTCTGGCGCTCGGGTTCACCGGCGATGCGCACACCGTCGGTGCCCGCTTGAGCAGGCGAAGCCTTGACCCACTCAATAAAGGCTTTCATTTCGTGTTCAAAGACCGAGCCGTCTGACAGTTTTTTCGGATCAAAAATAATCGTCAACATCCCGTTCAACACCCGGCGCTTGCCGTCGCCCTGCTCATGGGTTGTCATGCCTGCAGCAAGCGCACCGCCAAGCAATTCACAGACCAGCGCTAAGCCAAAACCCTTGTGCTGGCCAAAGGTGCATAGCGCGCCTGAAGGGGGTTTCACTGCATAAACCGGATCAGTGGTTGGATTGCCCTGATCATCGATCAAGTAACCCGCGGGCAACTGTTCGCCTTTGTTGTAAGCCACCCGCGCCTTACCCTGCGCAATCACGCTAGTGGCAAAGTCGAGCAATACTGGGGGTTGGCCCGCAACCGGAATCCCAACACAAAAGGGGTTTGTCCCGAAGCGCGCGTCAGCGCCATTCGAAGGCGCAACGATCGGACGCGAAATCACGTTCACGAAGTGCACCGAGATCAGATTTTCGGCCACGGCCATCTCGGCCCAGGCTCCGATCCGGCACAGGTGATGCGAATTGCCCAAGGCCACAATGCAGCTGCCGTGCTGCTTGGCGCGCGCGATGCCAAGCTCCATCGCTTCGTGACCAATCACCTGACCAAAACCCGCTTGCCCGTCGACGCTGACCATCGCGCCACCATCCATCTTGCTCACAATATGAGCGTTTGGTTTTAAGCCACCCTCAAGATACGCCTCGGCGTAACGCGGCAACATACCAACGCCATGTGAGTCGTGACCGGTTAGGTTCGCTTGCACCAGATTTTCGGTCACCAACTCAATTTCTTTAGGTTCGCTGCCAAAACCCTTGACCAAATACCTAACGGCCTCACGCAGGCGGTCAACGGGGATGCGATGGATTTGGGTCATGAGGGTTTCCTTTGGGGTGAAGTCGCGCTTACAGCGCTTATTGTTCAATGAGGCGCCTGAGAGGCTCAGGCCCTGCTTAGCGCAATCATACCGAAGTCTTTGAACAAAGCTTTGCTAGATTTAGGCTGACTGACGGGGCAGAGGAACAATATCATCCGTTTCAGGCTCAAGCGAGTGTTTTAAAAATCACCTTAGCACTTTCTATCGCTTCGAACGCCCTAGCCTGAGTGACTTCAGAATTCAACTGATAATCAGCCGTCACACGCTGTGACTTAAGGTCTCTAAGTTTGTAAGCCGCGCCCGTCCAGCGCGGAGTCTTCGCCATTAACATTTTTGTGATGAGTTGTTCGTGCGAACCGCCGGCACCCTTCAAGCTCAACGCATTAATCAGTGGCAACTCGTTTTGGACGGCAATGCTGCCGTAATGATAGGCAGAATAATAGGCCCGACTGATAGCAGCCCGCAGCAGCGGCTCGGCAGATTCTGCCGCCAAACCCTCGGCCGCGCTCAGAAGCTCTTGCGGGCTAGACGGCATAGGCCGTTTCTCTTGGCGGGGTAACGCCAAAGGTAATTAAATCGCCTAGATCATCATCATGCCGCCCCACGATCGCATCGGCGATGCACCCTCGCAAGTGTCCACGTTGTTGGATAGTGCCTGCAACAACAAAACGCAAGGAGGCGGTCGTATCCCCATCGTCTAAGACAAACTCGCTTGTCAATGGAGTGAAACCTTGCTGATGCACAACACCCAGAGCGGTATCGAAGCGCTCGGCAATGTCCGCTGAGCTGACATTACGCCTTCTGGCTTTCTCTGCAAAGCTAGCCGAAAAATCAAGCCGCGCAAAATCTGCGAGGCCCTCAAGTCGGTTCAAGGCCTGTAATTGCGCGCGCACGGCATCAACAGAAATGAAATCGCCGAGGGCTGCGAAACCATACGCCAATTCATTCAAAACCGAGACATCGGTGGGATGCGTCTTGAACAAAAACTGCGTGAGCTCGCGCAACCTATGGAAGGAGGACGCCTGGGTGAGATGAATGGCATAAGTTTGGTTTGTTACCGCAGGGGTAAACAAAAGGGGCGTGCGAATAATTGTGCTCATAACAATTATTTTAGTCGATCGACTCGCATGAGAATGTAACCAAGTGCGCTCAATTGTCACA
>JBIIWK010000231.1:0-5488 GCA_044338955.1 Burkholderiaceae bacterium | reverse complement strand
AGCAGGCCACAGCAAACGCCGGGTACTTGAAGCGCCAAGTGCTGGTGCATGGCTTGAATTGCTGGGCATTGTTGTCTGGATACCGTCACCTTTACTTCCTGCAACATCGCCACCTGCAAATTTAGCTTGCAGCGCCTCATCAAACCGCTTGAAAAAATCTTCGGCTAAAGACTTGGCGACCCCATCAATCAGGCGCTGCCCAAGCTGGGCGATTTTTCCGCCGACTTTTGAATGTACGGTGTATTTAAGTTCGCACCCACCCTCTCGAGGTGCCAGTTCGACTTTTGACTCGCCCTGGCCAAACCCCGCGACACCACCCTGCGCTTCAAACTGCAAGGCATACGACACAGGCGCCTGGATATCTGCCAACTTAACCTTGCCATTGAACTTAGCAGACACTGGGCCGATCTTGACGGCGACGGTTACCGCATATTCGTTGTCTGCTACGCGCTCAAATTTTTCACAGCCTGGAATGCACGCCTTCAAGATCTCTGGGTCGTTCAGCGAATCCCAAGCCTGTTGTTGCGACACTGCTAACTGGCGGTTACCTTGCATATCCATAACGTTCTCTCAAAGAAATAACTACCTTTTGACAAGCTGCACCAAGCTACGTGCCAAATCTTCTAACCTTGCCAAATTATGAATCGCCAACATGCCATCTGCTTTTTTTTGTAAGGCAGTTGCCCCATGCGCCGTTGGCTGATACTGATCAAAGCGCAGCATAGGATTCAACCATAACAGACTGCGACAGTTGCGCTTCAGCCAGTCTAACTCGTCGGCGAGTTGTTCTGGCCTGCCGGTATCCAACCCATCACTGATAAGCAAGACCACGGTACGGCGCCCCACCAACTGACGGCTTTGCGTGCGCCGTAACTCAGCAAGCGATGCACCCATTTGGGTGCCACCTGCAAAGTCGCTAATCAAGCGATTGGCCTGCGCTAACATCGCGTCAGTATCAGCCAGCCTGAATGCAGGATTTAAATCAGTCAGGTGGTTGCCAAACGCAAAGACTGAGCGCGCAACACGCCGAGTACTTTGATGCAAAAAAGCGAGCATGAGCCGGGCATAGCGCTCCATCGAGCCTGACACGTCAATCAATAACAACACGGGCAGCGGTTCGAAGCGACGCGACAGATAAGGCAAAGCGAGTAGCTCTCCGTTATGGCGCGCCGACTCTCGTAAGGTTCGACGCCAATCCATTCGAACACCATGCAAAGCACTTTGCAGACGCCGGGCCTTCAGCTGTGGCCATGGCAAAGTGATTTCACGCGCGAGTTGTTCAACCAAGCGAAACTCACTCGCACTCAAACTTTCAAAATCAGCGTGCCGCAAGCGCACGCGGTCACTGGCCGATAACGCAGCATCAAACTGAATTTTTTCGTCTGCTCGCGGCTGAGAGTTGACAGCTGCACGCACCGCGGCAAGCGCCTCTTGCGCGCGAGCTAAACGCTTTGGCTTGGGCGCTGCCTCGGTTGTCTTGGGCAACATTTGCGCCAACAATTGTTGCGTCAACTCTGGGTTACGAAAGTAGGCGTCGAATAATTGATCAAATACCACTTGATCTTGTTGGCGACACACAAGCGTCGCCAACAACGCGGCACGCAAATCGGCTTTCTCTTCAATACCCACCAACATAGCCGCCTGCAGTCCAACACCAATGCGCGCGCTGTCCATGGGCAGGCCCGCGCGTCTGAGCGTACGCCCAAAGCCGATAATATTATCGGCCATTTTGCCGCTACGTGCGTCGCCGAGCTGCATCACCACTCTCTGTTCGGCAATGGCTTATCAAGCATATGGCTAGTTTGAAGGCTCAGTGACTGGATCAGGCTGCAATAAGGCGTCGAGCAGCGGTTCAAGCGCCGCAATGTCCTCGCGCTGCTTAAACAAAATGCCCACCGTGTTCTGCACTACTTCAGGATCAAGCGTCAGTGTGTTGAGCGCGACGAGCGCCTTTGCCCATTCAACACTCTCAGCGATCCCCGGGCTGCGACTAAAAGCGCTCACGAAAGGCGCACTGCGCAGACGTGCAATAAAGGATGCTACTTGCTGGGTCAGCGCCTCGCTAGCCTGCGGGACCTGCGCTCGCACAATTGAAAGTTCACGCTCGCGTTCAGGATAATCAAGCCATTGATACAGACAACGACGCTTGACGGCATCGTTTAAATCACGCGTACGATTGCTAGTCAAAATGGTGACTGGCGCGCTAGCGGCTTTGATCGTTCCAAACTCTGGGATGCTGACTTGAAACTCGCCTAGGTACTCAAGCAAAAAGGCTTCAAAGGGTGCATCGGCGCGGTCAATCTCGTCAATCAGTAATACGGCGCCTGGCTCAGGAGCCTCGAGCGCTTGCAACAACGGACGTCTGATTAAATATTTTTCTTGATAAATCTCGTGCTCAAGTTGCTCGGGGTTCGCGCCCTCTGGCTGCGCACGCATGTGCATTAACTGAGCGGCATGATTCCACTCATAAAGCGCTTCGCGCTGCTCCATGCCGTCGTAGCACTGCAGACGAATAAGCGGACGGCCCAAGACTTTTGACAGGGCCTTGGCCAATTCGGTTTTACCGACGCCCGGCTCGCCTTCAAGCAATAACGGCCGTTGCAAGCGCAAGCTTAAAAAGACAGCGGTCGCTAAGCGCCGTTCGGCCTGATAGCCAACGCCTGCCAGTGCTTCGATCAACGCGTCGATTGAATCGACGCCACGCGTGCCCGTCATGTATCTTCCCAAAAACTTACTACGGCGCTTGAACCGAAAGCACCCAGACGAGTACTCACAGACCCAAAGCGATCACCACATTCTCAGAACTGAGCTTGTGGCCTCTAGCATAAACAAATGCTGAAGCCGCAAGCCTTTCACTCAAATCGTCTTGAACGATTCAACTTTTTAGCTCAGTGCGTCTTGAACGGCCTTACGCGTTTGCACTTTGATTAACTGCGCGCGGTATTCGGCTGAAGCGTGAATATCGCTATTGAGTTCAGACGCGTCAACCGCCACACCAGCAACAGACTCTGGCGCGAATTTTTTGGCTAATGCCGCTTCAAGGCCCGCATGCCGAAACACACCGTTGGCCGCGCCTGTGACTGCGACGCGTGGCCCCTGACTGGTATCCGCGACAAACACACCTACCATCGCGAATCTTGAGGCGCCCTGCTTAAACTTGGCATACGAAGCGCGCTTAGGAATCGGGAAACTGACGGCAGTAATCAGCTCGCCCTCTTGCAACGCGGTCGAGTACATGCCCAAAAAGAAGTCATCGGCTGCAATCTTGCGCGTGGTCGTGTGAATGGTTGCCCCTAAAGCCATCGCTGCGCTGGGATAACAAGCGGCCGGATCGTTATTTGCGACCGAGCCACCGATCGTGCCCATGGCGCGCACTTGACGATCACCAATCCCGCCGGCCAACGCTGCAAGCGCAGGGATGTGCTGCTTCACCAACGCGTTTTGTTCAACGTCAATGTGCTTCGTCATCGCCCCAATGACAATCTGTTCACCCTCTTTGCGCACGCCGGTCAACTCGCTTACGCGGCTTAAATCTACTAATTTTTCGGGTTGCATCAGACGTTGCTTCATTGAGGCAAGCATGGTCTGTCCGCCTGCCAGGGCCTGGCCGCCCGCCTGCACGAGCTTAGCGGCCTCAGCCAATGAGGCAGGACGATCGTATGTGAATGCGTACATGTCGAAATCCTCTGTTTATGCTTTCGCTAATTGGATGGCTTGCCAGACGCGGTGGGGCGTAGCAGGCATGTCGAGGTCTTTAACGCCCAAAGGTGCCAGAGCATCTAAGACGGCGTTCATGACCGCGGGGGGTGAGCCAATCGCACCGGCTTCGCCGCAACCCTTTGTCCCTAAAGGGTTGTGCGTGCAAGGCGTGCAAACATGACCAATCTTAAACTCGGGGAAGTCGTCGGCACGCGGCATCGCGTAATCCATAAACGAGCCCGTGAGCAATTGACCTGTCTCGCGATCGTAGACGCAATTTTCAATTAAGGCCTGACCGATCCCCTGTACCAAGCCCCCATGCACTTGTCCTTCAACGATCATCGGATTAATGATGGTGCCAAAGTCATCAACCGCAGTAAAGCGATCTAGTCGCACAGTACCCGTCTCGGGATCAATCTCGACCTCAGCGATATAGGTGCCCGAGGGAAAGGTGAAATTAGTCGGGTCGTAGAACGCCGTTTCATTTAAGCCAGGCTCAAGTGTTTCAAGCGGATAGTTGTGGGGCACATAGGCCGTCAGCGCCACCGTGCCAAACGGTATTTTTTTATCGGTACCGCGCACGGTAAATTCACCATTCGCAAAATCGATATCCGTATCCGAAGCCTCCATCAAATGCGCGGCTATTTTCTTGGCCTTTGCTTCGATTTTATCGAGGGCCTTCATAATCGCTGCACCGCCGACTGAAATCGAGCGCGACCCGTAAGTGCCCATACCAAAAGGCACGCGACCCGTGTCGCCGTGCACAATATCCACCGCGTCTACCGCGATCCCTAAGCGCGAGGCAACAACCTGAGCAAACGTTGTTTCGTGACCTTGTCCGTGGCTATGTGATCCGGTAAAGACCGTGACGCTACCCGTCGGGTGCACACGCACTTCACCGCACTCAAACAAACCTGCACGCGCACCTAAGGCACCTGCGATATTGCTTGGGGCGAGGCCACAGGCTTCGATGTAGCTTGAATAGCCGATGCCGCGTAACTTGCCCTGAGCCTGACTTGCCGCTTGACGCGCTTTGAAGCCATCGACATCCGCTAATTTTTGCGAGGCGTCCATACAGGCCACGTAATCGCCAATATCGTATTGCAACGCCACTGGGGTTTGATACGGAAACTGCGTAATAAAGTTGCGGCGGCGGATTTCATCTTGCGACAGGCCAAGCTCAAACGCGGCACGACTCACGATACGCTCGACCAAGTAGGTCGCTTCTGGGCGACCGGCACCGCGATAGGCGTCAACCGGCGCAGTGTTGGTAAACCAGGCATCGACCTCGGCATAGACCAACGGCGTAGTGTATTGCCCTGCAAGCAGGGTCGCATACAAAATTGTCGGTACGCATGTTGAAAACGTTGAAAGATACGCCCCAAGGTTAGCGTCGGTATGCACCCGTAAGGCCAAGAACTTACCATCTTTATCAAGCGCCAGCTCAGCGTGACTTGAGTGATCGCGACCGTGCGCGTCAGACAAAAAGGCTTCACCACGCTCACAGACCCACTTGATATTACGATTCAGTTTTTTAGATGCCCAGGTCAGGCAGACGTCTTCGGCATACAAATAAATTTTCGAGCCAAAACCACCACCAACGTCGGGTGCAATGACGCGAACTTTATGCTCGGGCAAACCCATCACAAACGCCGTCAGCAACAGACGCTCAACGTGAGGATTTTGATTGGAGACATACAAGGTGTAGTCATCATTCGCGCGGCTGTACGAACCAATGGCAGCCCGAGGCTCCATTGCATTAGGTACCAATCGATTATTAATCAAATCA
>JBIIWK010000230.1:0-5535 GCA_044338955.1 Burkholderiaceae bacterium | reverse complement strand
CTACAACCCGTTGGCCGAGCCGAGGGATCTGACGATGCCGATGGACGCATCCCAGTTTGGAAAAATCAACTACATGTCGCGGCCAAGGTCGAGGTGTTAGTCACTCCCTTGCTTGCCCCTGTTGCAAACTGGTTAGGGCGCTCAGATGAATAATCGCTTAAATGCTCTGCAACTGGCGGTGGTGGGGCATACCAACACAGGTAAAACTTCGTTGTTGCGCACGCTTACCCGCGACGTTAATTTTGGTGAAGTCGCCGATGCGCCAGGCACAACCAAACAGGTGCAGGGCGCGCAAGTCAAGCTAGAGGGCACCCCTGTGATGATGTTGTTTGATACCCCCGGTATTGAAGACAGCATGGGCTTGCTCGACTACCTCGAGCAAATCTCGCGCCCGGGCGATCGACTCGATGGCCCAGAGCGGCTTGAACTATTTTTACAAGGTCCCGAAGCTTCTGGGCGCTATGAGCAAGAGGCACGCGTGTTGAGCAAGCTGCTCAACTGTCAGGCGGGGCTGTATGTCATTGATGTACGCGAACCGGTGCTCGCCAAACATAAAGACGAGCTCGTGATTCTTGCCAGTTGCGGTCGCCCCTTGCTCCCCATCTTAAATTTTGTGGCAAGCACGGCGTCGCGTGCTGTGCAGTGGCGCGAAACACTGTCGCGCTTGGGGTTGCACACTTGCGTCGAGTTTGACAGTGTGAGCCCGCCACTTGACGGCGAAGAAACTTTATATCGAACGCTCTCGATTCTTTTGCCTTCGCATCAGGCAACCTTGGCTGGACTGCAGCTGCAATCCGCCAAACAGAAAGTCGCACGTCGCGTCGCGGGGATGACGCTAATCGCAGGGCTGCTCATTGACCTTGCCGCTTTGCGTACGCCCTCAAGTACGGTGCCCCAGTTGCTTGAGCAGGCGATTGTTCTACAGCAGGCAGTCGTCAGGCAGCGGGAACAGGCTTGTGTGCAAGCGCTGCTATTACTGTTTCAATTTAGAGAGGATGATTATCTTGCGCATCCGTTACCGCTGACGGAGGGGGGCTTGAGCGTTGATGTGTTTAACCCCGAGGCTCTCAAGGATATTGCCGCACACACAGGCGGTGGGCTTGGTGCAGGGATGATTGCTGGTGCCGTAGCAGATGTCTTAAGTGCTGGCCTGACCCTCGGGACCGGCATGCTCATCGGCGCAGCGGCAGGCGGCGCGGCCTTGGGTGTCGGTAGATTTGGAACACGTATGCTGGGCCATATCCGAGGCTTTCGTGAACTGACGGTGGCTGATGAAATTTTGCAGTTTGTCAGGCTGCGCCAAGGGCAATTGCTCGAAGCGCTCGAACGCCGAGGTCACGCCTCGGTTGCAAAAATTGACGTGGCAGAAAAAACGATCTCAATAAAAGATTCTTTGACCCCACTGCCAAAGCCCTTGCGCAGCGCACGCGCGCACCCAGAGTGGTCGACGGTTGGTGGTCGTTTTCAAGACACCCAAGCACGGCAGAAGGCGATCCTTGCGCTCGTTGAACTTGGGTGAATCGTGGTAAGACTTAGCTTGTTGGGAGTTTCCCGACGGTCAACTGTACGAGCGTTTCGTACGGTTGCTCTGGGCTTGCCCGAATTGCGAGTTTGCGCCTGAGGTCAGACCAGTAGCTCTTGGCATCGTTGCTGTCGGTGGCGTCTGCCCGACATTAATCGCCGAAATGACTAGATGGTTGGCGGAAGCGGTGAGATTCGAACTCACGGAGGGCGTGAACCCTCGCCGGTTTTCAAGACCGGTGCCTTAAACCGCTCGGCCACGCTTCCTTTTCTTGAAGGGATGCATAATAAACGATTTCCGATAAATGTTTTTGAGGTGGTCAATATGCGTGCAATAGAAATTACGACTCCGGGTGGCCCTGAAGTGTTGGTGCCGACCACTAGGCCCGTACCAGAGGCCGGGCGTGGTGAGGTATTGATCAAGGTTGAGGCTGCAGGCATCAACCGCCCCGACGTGTTTCAGCGCTTGGGTCAATATGCGCCGCCTCCAGGCACCACCGATTTACCGGGGCTAGAGGTGGCGGGCGAGATCGTCAGCGGTGACGTGGGCAACAGTGGGTTCAAAATCGGCGATAAAGTCTGCGCCTTGGTCGCAGGTGGTGGCTATGCCGAGTACTGTGCCGCGCCCATCGAGCAGTGTTTGCCAATCCCCAAGGGCTTGTCGATGATTGAGGCGGCCGGTTTGCCTGAAACGTATTTCACGGTCTGGAGCAACGTGTTTGATCGCGGGCAGCTCGCGGCCGGTGAAAGTTTGCTGGTGCATGGCGGCGCAAGCGGCATTGGTACCACCGCAGTGCAATTGGCTAGCGCCTTAGGTCATGCTGTCTACGCCACCGTCGGTAGCGACGAGCGTGCCCGCGCCGTTGAAGCGTTAGGCGCAGTCAAGGGCATCAACTACAAGACCCAAGATTTTGTTGAAGAAGTGAATGCTTTGACCCAAAAGAAGGGCGTCAATGTCATTTTGGATATGGTCGCGGGCGATTACATCGGGCGCGAACTTAAGTGCTTGGCTGACGATGGGCGTATCGTCTTGATCGCAACGCTAGGGGGGAGTAAGTCAACCTTCAATTCGTCCGAACTGATGCGTAGACGCTTGACGATTACCGGCTCGACCCTACGCCCACGTCCGGTAGCGTTTAAGGCCGAGATTGCCCGTGCCTTGCAACAGCATGTTTGGCCTTTGCTCAGTGCAGGCAAGATCAAGCCTGTGATTTTTAAGACCTTGCCACTCGAGCAGGCTGCCCAAGGTCATGCCATGATGGAAGCCGGCGAACAAATCGGCAAAATCATCCTGACGACGGGTTAGGCGAACGCGCGAAAATCCTCCCGCTTGTCGGGCAGGAGGTTAAGATTTTCCGTAATACGGTACGACAGGATACAATCTTGGGTTATCCCGACTTTATGTCGCTGGTTTTGTTTAAACAGCAGGGTTGTATCCTATGACGATGTCTCGCACGCGCCTAGTAATGGGTAACTGGAAAATGCACGGCAATTTGGCTGACAATGCCAAACTGCTAGCAGGGTTGCGTGCGGGTGCCGCTTCGGCTGCCGCAGGCACCCAATTGGGAGTCTGTGTGCCGTTTCCCTACCTCGCACAAGCGGCTGAAACCTTAAAAGGCTCGGTCGTCGCGTGGGGTGCGCAAGATATCAGCGCGCAGGCGCAAGGTGCTTTCACTGGCGAAGTGGCTGGCGCAATGCTTAAAGATTTTGCTTGTCGCTATGCCTTGGTTGGCCACTCAGAAAGACGCTCTTTGCATGGCGAGTCTGATCAACTAGTGGCTGATAAGGCCAAAGCAGCCTTAGCTGCGGGTCTAACGCCTGTGGTGTGTGTGGGTGAGTCGTTGGCCGAACGCGATGCCAATCAAGTCATGGCGGTGATTCAGCGGCAATTGGCCCCAGTGCTGGCGCTAGGCGCAGATGCTGTCAATAAAATGGTCGTTGCCTACGAGCCCGTTTGGGCGATTGGCACGGGCCGCACTGCAACACCCGAGCAGGCGCAAGAGGTTCATGCAGCCATTCGGGCTGCTTTGCAGGCGATCGGTGCTGGTCAGGTTCAAATTTTGTATGGTGGCAGCGTGAAAGCTGCGAATGCCGCCAGTTTGTTTGCGATGTCAGATATCGACGGTGCGTTAGTCGGTGGTGCATCTTTAGTGGCCGAAGATTTTCTGGCAATTGCCGCTTAAAGTGGTCGTTGCAGTGATGAGTTTGGTCGTTTAGTTTTCGGAGTCTCTCAATGTCTTGGATGTTTACTCTTTTGTTGGTTGTGCAGATTCTGTCTTCGCTAACCATTATTTCGTTGGTGCTGCTGCAACAAGGCAAGGGCGCCGATATGGGCTCAGCGTTTGGCAGCGGCTCGGCTGGTAGCCTGTTTGGCGCCACAGGCGCTGCAAACTTTATGTCGCGTGCCACCAAGTGGGCGGCGGTTGTATTTTTTATCACGACTATCGGCTTAGCCTATGTCACAAATCGTGGAACTAAAGGGCAAGACACGGGAATCATGCAAAACTTTTCGCAAACCGCGCCGGTGGCACCACCTGTGGGGTCTGCCGTGCCTGGTGTGCCAAACAGTGCGCCTGCAACAACAGGTGCGGTGCCGGCCAATTCAGTGCCAGGCGCGTCTAGCGTGCCCGGGGTGCCTGCTGCACCAGCGTCAGCGATTCCAGGCGTTGTTCCAAGTGGTGCTGTACCCGCAGTTCCTGTTGCGCCAGCAGCGCCTGCTCCTGCCGCCAAGTAATATTGCTAGTGCGCCGAGGCTTTAGCTTGCCTCTGCGTGCTACACTCTCGCGCTGACCAAAACTGCGTAATGACCTCAACGCAGTCAGTGCAAAATGTAAAAGATTTTGTGTATTCAAAAGTCTTTTATCAAGCAGTAATCAGTCTCTGCAGTACACGTGCCGACGTGGTGAAATTGGTAGACACGCTATCTTGAGGGGGTAGTGGCGAAAGCTGTGCGAGTTCGAGTCTCGCCGTCGGCACCATCAAAATTCTGGGCTCTACCCCATTAACGGCTCTACCCCATTAACGGGGGATGAGCAGTATTCGGCTCTACCCCATTAACGGGGGATAGGCAGTAATCATCAAATAGCAGTACTCATCAAACACGGCGCTCTACCCCATCAAACGGCAAAACATGTCGTTTCAATCTTCAAAAATAACTTCGACTTGATCTAAATCAATTCAGCGCAGCGCTGCTTTGCGCGCATCGTGTCTGAATGCACCTACACTGAAGGCTCACATCACCTCAGGAGCAGATCATGAAATTATTAGTCGCCACCGATGGTTCAAAAAGTGCGCTACGCGCCGTTAAACGTGCGATTGAGTTGATTGAACAAAGTGCCACAAAGACCAATTCAATTACTTTGATTAGTGTGCACGATGACGCGGGGATTCGCCACGCTAAAGCCTTTGTGGGCAGCTCGGCCGTGAGCGATTATTTGCGCGAACTGAGCGATAAAGAGCTAAAGCCTGCGATGAAGGCCTTAGACGCTTCAGGTATCAAGCACGATATGGCCATTTTAATTGGCAATGTATCGAGTGAAATTTTGAGTTTTGCCGACAAAGGCAAATACGACATGATTGTGCTGGGATCAAAAGGTCGTGGCGCAATTGCTGACTTTTTACTAGGCTCGGTGGCGCAGCGTATCTTAGCGCACGCTTCGCAGCCTGTTCTTTTGGTGAAGTAAGCAAATACCACACGGCCCTGGCTGGCAAGTGCTGGGGCCCTGTGTAGGCGCTAATCGCGGCTTGTGGCCGTACATGGTAAGTTCACGGTGTTGCAATTTTTAATTTTTGAGGCACCCAACCATGTCCTTCATTGCCGACCGCATGAATCGTATCAAACCCTCTCCCAGTTCGATGGCAACGCAACGCTCACGCGCGTTGAAGGCTGCTGGCCATGATGTGGTGGGTCTTACTGCGGGCGAGCCCGATTTTGATACGCCGCCTAATGTGATCGAAGCCGTCGCGCGTGCGATGGCTGCTTCAAAAACCAAGTACACCGACATTGGTGGTACG
>JBIIWK010000229.1:0-5571 GCA_044338955.1 Burkholderiaceae bacterium | reverse complement strand
TGGCAGTGTCTAAGCGTGGACGTCCTTTGCTAATGCCTTCTGTTGCAACAGCCTTGTTGATACCTTTTAGTTCTTGCACCTCGTGTGCGGTGTTCCAGCTAATGCCTTTGCCGCCGTTGCCTAGTTTTTCAAGCAACGGGCCAACTGAGGTGAATTTGTTGTAGATCTGGTTGTAGTCACGTTCAACGACGGTCATGTTGGGCGCTGTTTTGCCGGGGATTAAGTCGCACTCACCGTGCTTCCAGTCTTTTGGCTCGAAAGGCTGACCTAGTTCGCCGGGTGTGTCGTGCATCAGCGGTGTGAGCACTAAATCTTTACGTGTGCCCAGATAAGGACCGCCAATTTCACTAAATTTCTTGGCGAGCAGCTTATAAATTTCCCAGTCGGTTTTGCTTTCCCACAAAGGTTGTACCGCTTCGCTAAGCGGATGAATGAAGGGATGCATGTCTGAAGTGTTCAGATCATCTTTTTCGTACCATGTTGCCGTGGGCAGCACGATGTCGCCGTACAGACAGGTGGTGCTCATTCTGAAGTCGAGCACCACCAGAAGATCGAGTTTGCCTTCGGCAGCCTCGGTGTGCGCTTTCACTTCGCTAGGCTTGATGGCATCGGCTTCATCTGCGAACAACGCGTTCTGCGTACCCAGCAAATATTTCAAGAAGTACTCGTGCCCCTTGCCACTTGAACCTAGAATATTTGAACGCCAGACAAACATATTGCGCGGAAAATTCTCTGGCGCATCTGGCTCGTCGCAGCTCATACTGAGCGTACCGTTTTTTAATTGCTCAGTGGCAAAGGCGACTGGGTCTTGTCCTACCGCTTCAGCGGCAGCGACTACCTCAAGCGGGTTGGTTTTTAGCTGAGGCGCCGAAGGCAACCAGCCCATGCGTTCAGACTTTGCATTCAAATCCAGCATGCTGAGCTGAGCGTATTTTTTTGCCTCAGCGGTGGGCGCCAAAATTTCATCGACGTGCAGTTTCTCGTGACGCCATTGACTGGTGTGAGCGTAAAAGAAGCTTGTGCCATTCATTTGGCGGGGGGGGCGTGACCAATCTAGGGCAAACGCCAGCGGTGCCCAACCAAACTGCGGCCGCAATTTCTCTTGCCCAACATAATGGGCCCAGCCGCCGCCGCTTTTTCCAACACACCCGCACATCATCAATAGGTTGATGATGCCGCGATACGTCATATCCATGTGGTACCAATGGTTCAGCGCTGCCCCTACGATGATCATCGATTTTCCTTCAGTATCGTGCGCGTTTTGTGCAAACTCACGCGCGACCTGAATCACTAGCTCTGGCTTAACAGTGGTGTGTTTTTGTTGCCAGGCTGGGGTGTATGGGATGTCTTGCTCGTAGCTTGAGGCGACGTTGCCACCACCTAAGCCTCGGTCGATACCGTAGTTCGCCATTTGCAAGTCATAGACGGTTGCAACTCGTGCGAGGCTGCCGTCGGCCAACGTCAGCGTCTTAACTGGCACGTTACGCACTAACAGTTCGTCGTGTTCGCCGCCAAAGTACGGAAACGCGACACCCACCACTTCATCGTGATTTTCTAGTAGTGTGAGCGTGGGCTCAATGTCGTGGCCTGAGGCAGCATCTTTTTTCTCAAGATTCCAGCGTCCAACCTGAGCGCCCTCGTTGACTTTGCCTTCGCCCCAGCGCAAACCAATCGCTCCATTTGGCACGACCAACTCGCCGCTCAACGCGTCAAGCAGTAGGGTCTTCCAGTCAGGGTTATTCGCCTCGCCGTGATTGTTGGCTAAGTGTGAGGCGCGCAAGAAATGATCGGGCACCCATTGGCCGTTGTGCTCTTTCAATAAGACCAGCATTGGCATATCGGTGTATTGCTTGGCATAGTTGCTAAAGTATCCAGACTTGCCACTGAGGTGAAATTCTTTCAAGACGACATGCCCCATGGCCATCGCCAAGGCGGCGTCGGTGCCTTGTTTGGGTGCTAGCCAGATATCGCCAAACTTAACCATCTCGCCATAGTCACTTGAAATGGCTACGGTCTTGGTGCCCTTGTAACGTACCTCGGTATAAAAATGCGCATCAGGCGTACGCGTCTGCGGCACGTTTGAACCCCACACCATTAAGTACGTTGAGTTGTACCAATCGGCTGATTCGGGCACGTCGGTCTGTTCACCCCATACCTGTGGGCTTGCGGGCGGAAGGTCGCAGTACCAGTCATAAAAGCTCAGGCATACTCCACCGATGAGGCTGAGGTAACGCGAGCCAGCTGCGTAAGACACCATTGACATGGCCGGGATGGGCGAAAAGCCAATCACGCGATCGGGGCCGAATTCTTTAATGGTGTAAGCGTTAGCCGCTGCGATCATTTCAGTGACGGTATCCCAGTCTGCCCGTACAAAGCCCCCTAAACCGCGCACGCTTTTGTAACGTTTCGCACGTTCGGGGTTTTGGCTGATGTGTGCCCAGGCTGCAATCGGGCTCATGGTCAGGCGAGCCTCGCGCCACATCTCCATGAGGCGTCCGCGCATCATCGGGTGTTTGACCCGTTGTGCTGAATACACATACCAACTATACGAAGCTCCGCGGGGACAGCCGCGCGGCTCATGATTCGGCAAGTCGGGGCGCGTGCGTGGGTAGTCAGTCTGTTGAGTCTCCCAGGTGATCAAGCCGCTTTTGACGTAAACCTTCCATGAGCACGAACCGGTGCAATTCACCCCATGGGTTGAGCGTACGATTTTGTCGTGTTGCCAGCGCTGTCGGTAGGCGTTCTCCCACTTGCGGTCTTCGTTCACCACGGCACCATGGTTGTCTGAAAAGGTACTTGTTGTACGTGAAAAAAAGTTTAAGCGGTCTAAAAAATGACTCATGACTGAGCTCCAGTATGGCGACGTATTAAGTTTTGACGGTTTCAAGTGCGTGTTGCAATACAGTTTTAAAACTTGTGAAACACTTTTTGGTTGAAACCGAATTTCTTTAAACTAGGTGCGGTTAGTATTTATTTTGAATGTGGTTAGCAGAAAGCAAAGTTCAGACGCGGGCTAACCTCGCTGTTAACACGGCATTGGTGCTTTACTGCGCGCGTACCAAAGCCAAGTGACCGCGACGCAGCTGAAATAAAACAGTACAAAGCAGAACAGGGCTGCGTGTGGGGTGCCCGTAAGATCGATTGAGGTGCCAAAGCTTTTTGGGATAAAGAAGCCGCCATACGCACCAATGGCGCCTGAAAAACCCAATACCGCTGCAGCCTCTTTGCTGCCGTCAATCATTGCTTGCTTTTGCGAAGCCGGATCTGACTTTGCACAGTGTTGGCGGTCGTTCAAAAAAATCACGGGGATCATGCGAAAGGTCGACCCGTTACCAATCCCGGTGAGAGCAAACAAAATAATGAAGAGCGTCAAAAAACCAGTGAAGTTGCCAGCGCTGCCTTGGCTAGGTAAAAAATACATCACCCCAAGCACGGCGAGCATCATCCCGATGAAGGTCCAGAGGGTGACGCGAGCGCCGCCCACTTTGTCAGATACCCAGCCGCCTACCGGACGCACCATGGCGCCCACGAGAGGCCCAAGAAATGCATATTTTGTCGGATTGACGTTTGGAAATTGCGACTGCGTCAACAAGGCTAAGCCTGCTGAGAATCCAATGAAGGATCCAAACGTCCCCAAATACAACCAGCACATCAGCCAATTATGTTTGCGCTTGAAAATCACAGCCTGATCCACAAACGAGGCTTTGGCATCTGCGATATCGTTCATGCCAAACCACGCAGCAAGTGAAGCGAGTGCAATAAAGGGTACCCAGACAAAGCCGGCGTTTTGTAACCAAAGCGTTTGCGCAACACCGTTGGCCGTATAGTCGTGACCCGCACCACCAAAAGCACCGAAGGCCCCAATTGAAATGATCAAGGGCGTCACGAACTGCACGACCGAGACCCCTAGATTGCCAATGCCGGCATTCAAGCCCGTGGCGAGCCCTTTTTGAGATTTCGGAAAAAAGAAACTAATGTTTGCCATTGACGAGCTGAAGTTGCCACCGCCTAGTCCGCACAGTAAGGCCAGTACTAAAAGAGTTGGGTAGCTGGTGCTCGTATCGCGTAGTGCAAACCCCATGCCTAGTGCCGGGATTAACAGGCTTGCCGTAGATAGCGCAGTCCAACGGCGACCACCAAAGATTGGGATTAAGAACGAATAAAAAATACGTAGCGTGGCGCCCGATAAAGCGGGCAAGGCAGTGAGCCAAAACATTTGATTTTTACTGAAATGAAAACCCGCTTTATTCAAATTCACTACCACCACTGACCACACCATCCAGACACTGAAGGCCAGCATGAGTGCCGGAATCGAGAGCCACAGGTTGCGCTGAGCAATGCGGTGTCCTTCTGTTTTCCAGAACTCTGGTTGTTCGGGTTCCCAGCGGGTAAGAACATAGCGTGAAGACATGGTGAACTCCGATTGCGAGTGTGAACTTATGAGTGAAGTAACAGTGCAGGGGCTGAGCGAGCTTTGGTGGGCTCGATGCCAGTTGAGCCAACGCTTTCCTTCCTAAAACTGAAGTGCATCCAGACTAGCGATACGCAAACGGTGCCATAGAGCAGCATGAAACTCGACGAACGCACTCCGGTCAGATCTACCATGGCCCCAAACATGATGGGCAGCACAAAACCACCGAGCCCCCCAGCCAAACCGACTACCCCAGAGACAGCTCCGATATTGTCCGGAAACTCATCTGAAATAAATTTAAAGACTGATGCTTTGCCAATGGCCATGGCGATACCCACAATAAAGAGCAGCGTTGTAAAGATGGTTGGGGTCAGGCCAATAAAGAAGTCGCGCGGTCCATTCACCGTCATGACCGTGAAATTAGTTTGCGGATAGCTGAGCAAAAAGAAGGCCACCCAACATACCCACATGACCCACCATGTGGTGTGATAAGCGCCATAGCGGTCTGATACCCAGCCGCCGAACGCACGCAGTACGCCGCCCGGCAGTGAGAACACTGCAGCGAGCAGTGCTGCTTTTTGCATATCAAAACCATATTCACCGACGTAATACTTTGTCATCCATAACGCTAGAGCCACATATCCGCCAAACACGACTGAGTAGTACTGGCAATAGCGCCAGACCCTAGGATTTTTCAGCATCACGAGTTGCTGTGAAAAGGTGGCTCCCGAAGATATGTTGTGAGTGGGATTCGTACTTGAGAATACCCAGAACAACACAGCGGTGATCAGCATCGCGACTG
Organism: Burkholderiaceae bacterium; assembly: GCA_044338955.1. GTDB lineage: Bacteria > Pseudomonadota > Gammaproteobacteria > Burkholderiales > Burkholderiaceae_B > Zwartia. The sequence goes on along the minus strand of JBIIWK010000229.1, from coordinate 358 downwards.
AATACACTTGCGGGACGATCGTCCAGGAACCGGCTGCTGAGGCGATCAGAGCAGGAGCAACAAATTTGGTGACTGCAGAGCCCGAGTTTCCTGCGCCAAAGATCCCCATGGCCAGACCTTGACGGTTTTTAGGAAACCAGCGTGCGACATAAGGCGTGCCAACCGAAAACGAACCACCAGCCAAGCCGACGAAGCAACCAATCGCTAAAAAGTGCCAGTATTCAGTGGCGCAGGACATCAGCCAGATAGGCGCAACAGTGCTTAGCATCAGCAGAAAAAATACGATGCGTCCGCCAAAGCGATCGGTCCAGATCCCGAGTGGAACGCGTATTAACGATCCCGTCAGCACCGGCATGGC
>JBIIWK010000025.1:0-17663 GCA_044338955.1 Burkholderiaceae bacterium | reverse complement strand
ACGTCCGCTACTTGACGGGTGTTGAAGCCTTAACAGGTCTGATCCTAATTACTTGGTCTGCCTCGTTTTTGTTTATCGAAATGCAAAAATACTGGACAGACGCGAAGCGCAATGACAGATAGGGGGGCGAGTCTTTGGCTCTCTTGCGGCAGCAAGCCTCTGAATATGCCAAACATGCGGCCGAACGCCAGAAACAAGTTGCACGAACAGGGCGTATTCGGGTCAACTCAATACAAATACAGCATGGAGCCAGGACATGAGTAAAGAGCAGACAATTGCACAGACTTTTGCTGAGTTTTTTTGCAAAGCTGAGTTTAAAGATCTGCCCCCTGAGGTGGTGCATAAAGCCAAGCTGCTGACTATCGATCTAATCGGCGTGTCGATCGCTGGTTTGAAGATGGATTTTCCACGGATGATGATCGATTATCTGTCGAGCTTGCGGGGCACTGAGCAGGCAACCTTATTTGGTTTTAAAGAAAAGGTGCCCGCCATTCATGCGGCCTTAGGCAATGGCGTGACCGCGCATGCCTTGGATATGGATGATGGCTATCGCTTTGGCGGTGTGCATGCGGGTGTTGCAGTGATCCCTGCGGCGTTAGCGTACGCCGAGGCGCAACAGGCGGACGGTAAGTCTTTTTTGTTAGCGATGATTTTGGGTTATGACATCGTCAATCGGATATCAAAGGCGATGAATCCATCGCATTTGAGTCGTGGGTTTCATACGACGGGTACGTTGGGTGGTTTAGGTGCGGCAGCGGCCTGTGGCGTGTTGGCAGACTTGGACACAGAACAAATGACTAGCGCGTTAAGTCTTGCCACTTTGCAGGGTGCTGGCTTGTTACAGGTTTTGATTGAGGGCTCGATGGTTAAACCCCTGCATCCGGGTAAGGCCGCAATGGCAGGTGTGCTGTCGGTTGACATGGCGAAACGTGGTGCCAAAGGGCCGGTCACGGTGATTGAAGCCGAAAAAGGCCTCTTTCATGCGATGGCAGATGAGGTGCACGCTGAAACCTTGTTCGAAGGGCTCGGACAACATTTCTATTTGGCAGATCAATATATCAAGTTGCATGCGGCCTGTCGCCATATTCACCCAGCAGCTGATGGTGTCTTGGCGGTGATGAAAGACAACAAGTTGGCCTTTGCCGACATAGAAAGTGTCGATGTGGCGACCTATCCAGTGGCGTTGAGTTTTTGTGGCACAACCGAGATGCCTGATACCGCTGAGGGCGCGAAGTTTAGTATTGCGTATTCGGTGGCGATGGCGGCCTATTATGGCGACGTTGGCGAAGACCGTTATGTGCCTTCGGTCGTGACCAATGCAGATATTCAAGATTTGGCCTCTCGCATTACTTCAAGGCTCGATGACGGTTGGGCCAAGGCTTACCCTGGCCAGCGTGGCGCGTCGATGGTGATCAAAAGCAAGGCGGGTGTCGCGCATAAAGTCGATGTCCCTTTGGCAAAAGGCGAGCCTGAAAACCCTGCCTCAGACGAAGACATCATTGCCAAATTTCGTCACAACGCTGAAGGACAAGATCCGCAGCTGGTTGAGGCAATTCTTTCGCTCTTGCTGTCGTTTGAAAATCATTCGGTGTCTGAGTTAGCTGGCATGATGAGGCAATTGCATCGTTGACACGATGACTAACGGCTCACAAACTAAGTTTGAAAAAGTAATGCAGTCTGATCAGATCTTAAAAAAATAATACAACCTAGTGTTTAAGCTCGTGTGTATTGCGAGCTATTTTCTTGTTTAACGTGCCACTTGCAACATGACAACACCTTCTGCGCGACCACAGCCTGAGTCGCTAAAAGACTTATTTTTTTCTTTTACTCTTTTGGCCATTCAAGGTTTTGGCGGTGTACTCGCCTACATGGAGCGCGAGTTAGTTGAGCGTAAAAAGTGGCTCACGCGCGCCGAGTTCGTTGAAGAGTGGGCGGTTGCCCGCACCATGCCTGGGCCTCCCGCCTTGAATTTGAGCATCATGGTGGGGTCGCGCTATTTTGGTTTACGAGGCGCCATCGTATCTGTTGCCGGTATGTTTTTTCTTCCCTCATTTACGATCGCTCTGATGGCGTTGGCCTATGCGCGGTTTGGTACGGATCCTCATGTAATTGATGCCTTGCGCGGCATGGGGGCGGTCGCTGCAGGGTTGTTCATTGCCACAGGGCTCAAACTCTTGACCGCGTTGAAAACCAATCCACTAGGGGTGCCGGTGTGTTTGGTGCTGGCCTGCTTAAGCTTTGTGGGTGTTGCCTTGTTGCACTGGCGTTTGGTCTATGTGATGTTGGGTTTGGGCGGGTTGGGCTATGTTCTGACCTTCATCAAGCTGCGGGGCAAATCATGAACGCGCCGTTAAGTTTTGTGATGCAGTGGACAGATTGGTTTGAGCTGTTAACGCACTTCTTTTTATTTTCGGTGAGTTCGATTGGTGGCCCGTTGGTGTTGTTGCCCGAGATCCATCATTATCTTGTGACGCAACAGCACTGGTTAACGAGCTCGCAGTTTAGTGCGTCGGTGGTCATTGCACAGGCCGCACCGGGGCCTAATGTTTTGTTTGTGGCGTTGCTGGGTTGGAACATCGGTTTCAACGCGGGTGGTTTATTCGTTGGTTTTTTTGCGGCTGTGCTATGCATGGTGGGTATGTTGCTGCCGAGTTGTATATTGATTTTTGTGACAGCGAAGTGGGTATATAAAAATCGTGAGCGGATCGCTGTGCGTGCCTTTAAATTAGGCATGGGCCCAATCGTGATTGCGCTATTAATCGCCTCAGGTTGGATGCTTGCGACGGGCAACACCGAGGCTGCCCGAGATTGGCCCTTGTGGGCGTTGACAGCAGCAACCACAGTGATTGTCGCGCGCACCAAGATCAATATGTTTTGGTTATTGCTAACGGGCGCAACGCTTGGCGCCACTGGTTTGCTTACGCTCGCTTAACGCCAGAGTGCGTGTCAGCTTGTGATCTGCCGGATATGTTTGTTCGGGTGGAGTTAGGGATTGAGATCGACCTCAAACGTTACGCACGAGATCGCTCTTAGCCCTTATAGAAGAAAGTTGATGTCTAACGAGCGATCCGAATGTCAGCCCGTGCGTACGATATCTCCCTTCAAGTAGCGCTTGAGTAACGCCGGATCTGGGTCAACACCTAAACCAGGTCCTTGCGGCAATTGCACTTTGCCGCCCGCACTGCGTACCCAGGGATCAAATGGATTATCTTCCATCTCGATCCACAAAATTTCAATCAACGGCTGCTCGATCAAGGCCGAGGCGACGTGATAGCTGGCCAGCAAGCCTGGGCCAAAGTAAGGGCAGTGTGGATACACCTCAACACCGTTGGCCTGACAATAATGAATGACTTTGACCATTTCGCCAATGCCACCCACTTTGGTGACGCTGGGTTGTGCAATGTCGATCGCTTTTGCATCAATCAGTGTTTTGAAACCAAACAAGCCAGCGACGTTTTCGCCCGCAGCAATCGGTATACCCTTGGCGCGTACGCTAGCCAAACTGTGCACGTCTTCGGGTGGCCAGACAGGTTCTTCTAACCAAAGCAGGCCATCGTTTGCCAGCGATTGCGCCATCTCGCGCGCTTTAACCGGTAGCCAGGCGCAGTTCACGTCAAGCATGATTTTGGCGTGTTCGGCGCCCGGTGCGTGAATCGCCGCCAAGGTGGCCTCGCGTGTGACCTCGTGCAGTTTAATAAAGTGATAGCCTTGGCTTGCGGCTTTAGAGACATTTTTTGCGACCAGCGCAGGGTCGGTATAGCAAAGCAAGCTTGCATAGGTCTCAAGCTCTTTACGGGCAGGCCCGCCTAGTAATTGCCAGACGGGTTGTTTGGCGCGCTTTCCAGCTAAGTCCCAGAGCGCGATTTCAATTCCAGAAAAGCCGTAGACAAACGAGCCGTTGCGCCCCAGCAAGTGCGTGCCGTGCAGCACCGAACGGGTGAGCCCGTTGATGTCTGTGGCATCGCGGCCCAGTACCAAGGGTGCGATGATTGAGTCAATGGCCGCTTTGGTCGATGCAATCGCTGCATGGCCAAAGGCTTCGCCCCAGCCCACCAAGCCATCTTCGGTTTCGACCTTGACGAGCAAGATCTCAAGATGATCCCACAATTGACCGGCAAAGCGATTGTGTGGCCCATCCATGGTGAAGGGGATTGAGATCACAGAGGTTTCGATGGCGGTGATTTTCATGATTGGGGTCAATCCTGTTTGAGATACATTGAATTTTTTGTAGGATAACAGCCAGCATGACGCTGCAGCGCACCATTGTGCGAGGTGAGGTTTTGGCTAGCAAGTTTCGAATGCCTGAATGACCTATGTTTGCGGAAGGTGATTTGTCTGATAAATTGGGTGGATGAGAAAACGCCTTATGCGACGTCAGTAAGAGTTGGTCTGGGTGAGGATCTGTATAAAAACAGGCGCGGACAGCGAGTCGGCTGGTGATGATCTATGCAGTGAGTTCTTGCAAGACGAGATTCAGTAAATACTGCGCTGCTGTAAAACATCTAGTGCGTTACATACAAAAGTGAGAGACAAATGCCGTCAAAATTAAAACTTCGCCCCACCACCAATTCAGATGGCACGCCGATTGCCGTGCATGCTGCGCCTGATAATTCGGCTTGGCGTGCGTCGCACCGCGAAGCCATCATTGAGCCCGAGTTGCCCATCATTGACCCTCACCATCACCTGTGGGATCGCCATGGTCAAACCTATTTGTTGCAAGAATTTATGGCCGAGGCGCAGTCTGGTCACAACATCGTGGGCTCGGTATTTGTGGAGTGTGGTGCGTTCTATCGTAAGAATGGCCCCGAGATGATGCAGCGCTTGGGCGAAGTTGAGTTTGCGAATGGCATCGCTGCGATTGCGGCCAGCCAGATGTATGGCAAAACGCAAGTGTGCGCAGGTATCGTGGGCTCGGCGGATCTGACCTATGGTACAGAAATTGGCAAACTACTCGACGCGCAAATTGCTGCGGCGGGAGGGCGCTTTAAAGGCATACGTTTAATTACTAAGTGGGATGCGGATGAGCAACTGAATAACGGACGTTACCTGATCCCGCCTAAGTTAATGTCGGATCCAGATTTTCGTAAAGGCTTTGCTGAGCTCGGACCACGTAATTTAAGCTTCGATGCGATGATTTATCACCATCAAATTCCTGAGGTGATCGACCTTGCTCGCGCCTATCCTGATACGACAATCATCTTGAATCACATTGGTGGTTTGATCGCTAAGACCCGCACGTATCTGGCAAAAGAGAAAGAGGCGACCGATACTTGGCGCGTCTCGATACATGAACTGGCAAAGTGCCCCAACGTCTACATCAAACTTGGCGGCTTGGGGATGGCGTATTTAGGTTTTGGTTTTGAAAAACTGACTAAGCCTGCTGATTCGACGCAACTTGCTGCAGGCTGGGGCCCGTTGTTTGATGACTGCATCGAAGCGTTTGGTGCCCAGCGCTGCATGTTTGAAAGTAATTTTCCGCCTGATCGCGCATCGGTTGATTACCATGTGATCTGGAACGCCTTCAAACGCGTTGCTGCAAAGTATTCAGCGGCTGACAAGCAGGCTTTGTTCTTTGGTACTGCGGCTAAGGCGTATAAATTGAAGTTGGATTGAGGGTATGGTGCAAGCAACTGCTAATCCGCTTCTGTACTCATATCGTCGCTGCCCTTACGCGATGCGTGCGCGCATGGCGTTGTGGTGTGCGGGCGTGCAGGTTGATTTGGTCGAGATCAGTTTGCGCGATAAGCCTGCTGCCATGCTGGCGGTGTCACCTAAGGGCACGGTGCCGGTACTGCATTGTGCAGACGGTTTAGTGCTAGAAGAAAGCTTGGCGATTATGCGTTGGGCACTTGGTCAGCGTGATCCGCAAGGGTGGCTGTTGCAGGCCGATCAACCCGAGCAGTTGAAACTGGTTCAGCTCAATGACTCAGACTTTAAACAATGGCTGGATCGCTATAAATATGCCGACCGCTATCCAGAGTACGGTGCTGAGTATTACCGTGACCAGGCGCTTAATTGTTTAATTGTTGAGCTTGAACGACGCTTAACGGCGACTCGTTATCTTGGCGGGCAAACGCCTTGCCTAAGCGATGTGGCGATCTTTCCGTTTGTGCGGCAGTTTGCTGCGGTGGACGCGACCTGGTTTGCGCAAGGCTTATGGCCAGCGACACGAGCTTGGCTCGAGGGCTGGCTTCAAAGTGCATTGTTCAAAACAGTCATGGATAAGAACCTAGCGACGCGCCAACGCCTTGGTTGACTGACTGCCATAGGGTGAGACGACCTGTACGTTTTCTGCTTGTATCTCGAAGAGCACTGTGCTCAACGAAGCGATCTGCCCGAGCGGACAAAGGTTATCGCTTGTTCAATAATGCGGCGGTAACTCGTCGCGCAGGCTGGGTAACTGTGTGTTGCGCTCTTGGGGCATTTGTTGCCGCAGGCTGGCAAGCTCTTTGGCTAAAAATTCAATTTGCTGTTGTTGCCTAAAGAGCGTCTGGTTGAGTTGATCGATCAAGTCGTCAGCTAAACCGACTTTGATTTCGAGCTCGGTCAGGCGCTTATCTTGTTCAGTATCGGTTTGCATTCCAGACCTCGTTGAGTGGCGCAACAATATCGACTTCGAAGAGCACGCTGCCGCTGAGCGCACCGAAGAGGTCTACCTCGGTAGGTGCGGGCACTCGTTGCGCGAGGAATTCGTGAGCACTGATTTGATATGAGGTAGCCATAGGGGCAAAATTTTAAAATGATCCAAACAAGGCTAACCATAACACTACCGTAATTAGTCATCAAAACGTCACACTAGTCCTTTACAATTTAGTTCTAACGTTCTTTGAGGCGATCACTAGGAGTCAACATGAAAGTCGGCATCAATGGCCTTGGACGAATCGGGCGCTTGGCGCTGCGGGCAGCGATGGGCGCTGCCGAGCGGCAGAGCGATGATCCGCGCGCGGGCAATCGACTTGAGGTTGTGCACCTCAATGAACTCAAAGGCGGCGCCTTAGCCACAGCACATTTGCTTGAGTTCGATAGCGTGCAAGGTCGCTGGCGTGCCGATATTCAAGTTGAGAATGAACACGCGATACGCATCAATGATCAAGAACTGTCGTTTTCATCGCACGCCACAGCTGCCGAGATCCCTTGGGGTGACCTTGGGGTTGAACTTGTGCTTGAGTGCACCGGCAAATTCTTAACTCCCGAGACCTTGCAAGGGCATCTTGATCGAGGAGCCAAACGCGTCATCGTCGCGGCCCCGGTCAAAGTCGGTAACGTCTTAAACGTTGTTGTAGGTGTGAACGAACACTTTTACGACCCGGCCCAACACCCCATCGTGACTGCCGCCTCGTGCACCACAAACTGCTTAGCGCCCGTCGTGAAAGTGATCCATGAATCGATTGGCATTAAGCATGGTCAGATTACGACGATTCATGATCCAACAAATACTAATTTGATGGTTGATGCACCACATAAAGATTTGCGGCGTGCCCGCAGTGCAATGTTAAGTCTCGCACCGACGACCACTGGCAGCGCAACGGCGATCGCGTTGATTTATCCCGAACTAAAGGGCAAGCTAAATGGTCACGCCGTGCGCGCACCGGTGTTGAATGCCTCGCTCACCGATTGCGTGTTTGAACTCCAGCGCGAAACCACGGCGCAAGAAGTCAACGCGTTGTTTGCTCAAGCTGCACAAGGTGCGTTAGCAGGTATCTTGGGCTATGAAACCCGCCCCTTAGTCAGCGCCGACTATGCGCGCGACACACGTAGCTCAATCGTTGATGCCTTATCAACCATGGTGACCGCTGGCACGATGCTCAAGGTCTACGCCTGGTATGACAACGAAATGGGTTATGCCTGCCGTATGGTGGATTTGGCCTGTCATATGCAGCGGCAGGGGATCTAGGCGTAGATGACTCAGGTGAGCAAGGAATCAAGCAACACCACAGCAAGTAATACTGCATCGGGTAACCCTTCAAGCGCCGAAACTGTGGGTGCTAATCATGCGCCTGCTCATGCCGCCGCGGCAAGAAACTACGGCATCGTAACCGCCGCCTATTGGGGCTTTACGTTGACCGACGGCGCCTTGCGCATGTTGGTGTTGCTGCACTTTTATCGCTTAGGCTATTCGCCGTTTACGTTGGCGTTTTTGTTTTTATTGTACGAAGCGGCAGGGGTGTTGGCGAATCTGATTGGCGGTTGGCTTGCAACCCGTTATGGCATCACACGTATGCTGACAGTCGGGTTGTCGACGCAAATCCTAGGCTTCTTACTGTTATCGTTTTTGTCGCCTGACTGGACGGCGGCGATGTCAGTGGCGTGGGTCATCGGGGCGCAAGGTGTTTGTGGCGTCGCCAAAGATTTGACTAAAACGGCGAGTAAGTCAGCTATCAAAATTACTGCAGGCCAGGCCAGCGGTCAGTTGTTTAAATGGGTGGCTTGGTTTACTGGCAGTAAAAACGCCATGAAGGGGGTTGGCTTCTTTATTGGCGGGCTCTTGCTAGATTTGTTGGGTTTTCGCGGTGCGTTGTGGGCGATGGCAGCCCTGTTGGCGGTTATCTTTGTGGCCGTCGTGCTGAGTTTGCCGCCTCTGATGGGCAAAAGCAAAGCGTCTAAGTCAGCCAAAGAATTATTCGCCAAAAGTCGGGCGATTAATCTGCTGGCGGCGGCGCGCGTGGCGCTGTTTGGTGCGCGCGATGTGTGGTTTGTGGTGGGGGTGCCGGTATTTTTATACGCGTCGGGCTGGACCTTCACCATGGTAGGTGGGTTTTTGGCCTTATGGACAATTGGCTACGGATTGGTTCAGGCTATCGCACCTTCGCTCGTGCGTCGCAGCACAGATGGCTTAACGACAGAAGTGCCCGCGGCGAGGCTGTGGTCGTTGCTGCTGGCCCTTGTGCCAATTGGGCTTGTGCTGGCTGTCTGGTTCAATGTGCCCCACTTAGAGTGGGTGGTGGTGGGCGGCCTGGGCGTCTTTGGATTTGCTTTTGCTGTGAACTCTTCGGTGCATTCGTACCTGATTTTGGCGTATGCAGGCTCTGAAAAGGCCGCCGAAGACGTTGGTTTTTATTACGCCGCAAACGCCTTTGGGCGTCTACTAGGCACTCTACTGTCGGGGCTGTTGTATCAATGGGGTGGGTTACTGTATGCCCTACTCGGGTCCGCCGCCATGTTAATTGTGTGTTGGCTGGTGACCCTTTTACTTCCAACAGTGCGCGTCAGCGCAAGCTCATGAACCTATTTGAACGATTTCTGACCCTTTGGGTGTTTCTTTGCATCGTGGTTGGGGTTGCACTTGGGCAGTTTGCCCCCTCGGTGTTTCAGGCCTTAGGGCGCTTTGAAATCGCGCAAGTCAACATACCCGTCGGTTTGTTGATCTGGGTGATGATTATCCCTATGCTGGTCAAGATTGATTTTTCGATGCTGCACCAAGTGCGCAATCACATGCGTGGCATTGGCGTCACGCTGTTCGTGAACTGGCTGGTGAAGCCTTTTTCGATGGCGTTTCTGGCATGGTTATTTATTCGCCATCTGTTTTATGATTTTTTGCCTGCTGACCAAATCGATAGCTATATTGCCGGGCTGATTTTGCTGGCGGCAGCACCCTGTACGGCGATGGTCTTCGTCTGGAGTCGACTGACCGGCGGCGATCCGTTATTCACCTTGTCGCAAGTTGCGCTCAATGATGGGATTATGCTTGTGGCGTTTGCCCCACTGGTCGCTTTGTTGTTGGGGCTCTCGGCGATTACGGTGCCCTGGGCAACCTTGGTGGCCTCTGTGGTGTTGTATATCGTTGCGCCTTTGTTATTGGCGCAATTGTGGCGACGGTACTTGTTGGCAAAGGGCGTGCAGGTTTTTGAGGCTGCGATGCAGGTGATTGGGCCCTGGTCGACGGCTGCCTTATTGCTGATGCTGGTGCTGCTCTTCGCTTTTCAGGGCGATGCCATGCTCAAGCAGCCACTTGTGATCGCGCTATTGGCTGTGCCAATATGTTTGCAAGTGGTTTTTAATTCGGCGCTGGCCTATTGGTTAAATAGAAAGCTTGGCGAAAAACATAGCGTGGCTTGCCCGTCGGCGCTCATCGGCGCCTCTAATTTTTTTGAACTCGCCGTGGCGGCCGCCATCAGCCTGTTTGGCTTTCAGTCGGGGGCCGCACTTGCCACGGTAGTTGGGGTACTGATTGAAGTGCCTTTGATGCTCTTGGTGGTCAAGGTCGTCAATCAGTCTAAGGGTTGGTATGAGCAAAAGCAGTCGACTTAGTCGGCTTCGATTGGATCTTCGCTGTGCAGCCATTTAGTGCTTGCAGGCGAAAACAATAAATACAGCGACGCAAACGCTACGATCAAATAAATATACAGGTAAGCGGCGACCCCGACAGCCACCTTCATTGGAATAGGTGAAACGCCAAACAACGAGGTGATCGCAAACGCTATGCCTAAGCCTGTTGTGATGGCAAAAAATATCCGGGATACGGTACTTTTTGCCTTTGTGATGGTGTAAATAAGAAACAAATTCATGATCACACAGGTCGTGACATACACGGCCGCAGTTGGGCCAAAGAGTTTGGTGGTTGTATTTTGATAAGCAAACACCACGACCGAGGCCACAATCATTGCGATGGTGATCAGTTCAAAGTTTTTGATAGAGGCTGGTGTTTTCACTGATGTCTCCGGAATATATTTTTTGAGCGTGAACGATGGTTCATGCAAGCTTGGCGGTTTAAGAAAACTCGACGCCGTCCGCCTGTCAGCGTCAAGTCAGAAGGATTGTCATAGCGATAGGGCTCAAATGCCACTAGTGCTTTCCCTGATTTGGGTAAACCCTTTGGTTTGAGGGCAAAGCGTTGCGTTTGTTTTGTGGCGTCAGATTGGGTATTGTGCGTTCAACGCGACAAACTACCATTCAGCGCGACAAACGACACGAACACACCAGGAGCCACCGGATGAAGCATTTTCGCAATTTACAACGCGGCTTTCTCGCGCTTGCACTAAGCGTTGGTCTAAGCCTTAGCGCTTATGCCGTTGAAATCCATGTCATCACGTCTGGTGCCTTTGCGACGGCTTTCAAAGAGCTCGTGCCTTTGTACGAAAAGCAGTCTACCGATACGGTCAAGATATCGTTCGGCTCATCAATGGGCACGGCGCCCGATTCGATCCCAACGCGCTTAGGTCGTAACGAAACGTTCGATATCTTGATTTTGGCAGGTCCGGCGCTAGAGGGTTTCATCAAACAGGGTGCTATCGCAACGGGAACGCGTGTGGATTTGGCAAACTCGACGATTGGTGCCGTAGTCAAAAAGGGTGCGCCTATGCCCGATATCAGTACCGTTGCTGCGCTCAAAAACACCTTGCTACAAGCCAAATCGATTGCCTATTCGGCTAGCGCGAGTGGTACGTATCTTTCGACTGAGTTGTTCGTAAAACTTGGCGTAGCCGAGCAGTTAAAAGATACGGCAAAAAAAATCTACAGTGAGCGTGTAGGCTCGGTGGTTGCGCGCGGTGATGCTGAGCTAGGTTTTCAACAAGTCAGTGAGTTGCTCTCGATTGAAGGCCTCGATTATTTAGGTGAGATACCGCTTGAGGTACAGCAGACGATTCCGTTTTCAGCAGGGATCACCACGACAACGCAACAGATGAAAGCGGCTAAAGAGTTGATTGAGTTTTTGGCCTCAGCGACAGCCGCACCTATTATTAAAAAGACTGGCATGAATCCAATTATTTCTAAAATGCCGTGGTGAAAAACGGTCTGGTCGCTTAAACATGGTGCTTGAGATCTGCTGAACGGAGAGGATTTCTGCACATCTCGTGAAAAAACGACTCAATAGCTTTGACGAACGAACGTGACTTAACTGTCTTGGCCGAGTCAGACAGTTTGTTATTTTTTGCGGCCTGCAATAATCACGATTGCCGCAACAACATTGAGCATTGCAGCTAAGCCAAGCGGTAACTGATAGCTACCGCTCAGGTCATGCAAGACGCCAAAAAAGGCAGGCCCCATCGCTGACATGATTTGGATCAGCATGGCGGCAATGCCAAAGACAGCGCCAAACGACACAGCCCCAAACTCGCGGCGCACAATCACGGGCGGCAAGGTAGTTGTGTTGCCAGCAGTCATCCCGTACGACAATACGCCAACCACAAGTGCCCAGGCCTGATCCGAAAAAATACTGGCGATGGCTAACCCGATCGTTGCTTGTATCAGCACGCCACAGGCGATCACCCTCACATCCAAGCGATCAGAAAAGCGTGCAAGTAACAGCCGGCCTCCAAATGAAAGAATGGCCGCGCCAGTTACACATAAGGCCGTAGCGGCTTGACCAATTGCGGGCAACAGCAGTGCCACCTGATGCGTTAGAAAACCAATTTGTACGAGCAGAGCCAAGCCAAAGGCCAGCATCACCGTGCGTAAGGCGCGCGTTTGTAAGGCTTCGGTGCGTGTCCAAACGCGCTCGGCCGGTTTGCCCTGTGAATGCTGCGCAAGATCGCCATCAGGTTGTAAACCCAAATCTTGCGGGCGATGACGCATCACAAAAAAGCTAAGCGGCCAGACGGTCGTGAGCAGAATCAAGGCAACCACGAGCATGGCCAATGAAAAGCCTAGCGAATCGATGAGTGTGAGCAGCAGAGGTACGCCGACGATGCCACCGATACTGGCACCTAGCATGGCGGTCGATACGGCCCGCCCTTGGTGCTTATCAAACCATGGGGCGAGCGTCGCGGTAATGGATGTCGTTGATAGGCACGACCAGCCTAAGCCCATGCACGCAAAGGCGGCATAGACGTGCCAGAGTTTGGTGACCTGCCCGAGGCAGCCCAGCCCGAGTGCCATGATTGTGGCACCCGTGGCCATCACTGGGCGCGGGCCATATTTTGCGATGGTGCTGCCCACAATGCTGAGCACGCTTGCATTCACTAAAAAAGATAAGGTGAGCGCCGAAGATATCACCCCGATCGACCATTGATGGTCGCGGCTAAGCATACTGATATAAACGCTTGGGCCGTACAGCGCGAAGGACCACGCCACGATGGCGACGGCCATACAGCCTGCCACCATCCACCAGCCGTGAAATGTTTTTGTTTTCAACGCAGATCGTTTTGATATGTGAGCTTGGGCAGGCGAGGCCTCGCGAAGCTCTCGCCCAGAGTCATCTGCCTAGAAATAATTTTTTCGACAGACGACCAATGCATAAATGATAAATAGAAAGGGTGAACTTAGCCTTCAAGGGGACAGGCTTTAAACGCTGGCAGAGTTTCACACCGAGCTGAAAGCGCGACTAAGTTTGGAAACTGACTGGCAACAGCAATTTGTGGCAAGCCTTTGTGCAAAAAGAACCAACCAACCGCTACGGTGATGTCGGCGAGATTGGCTTGCGTGCCACCCTTAAAGGTGCCTTTGGCTGCGAGATCCTCAAGCATGGTCAGGCTTGCTGTGACTTGTTCGGCCAAGCCATCAAGTACGGGTTGATGCACTTTTTCGGCTGGGCGACGACGCGGTTCATAGATATATTGGATGGCCTTATCGAGCCCGCTGCACATGATGGCGCAATGCTGCATGACTTGGCGACGTGCAGCACCCGTGGCAGGTAAAAGTGTTTGACCCGGTGTCATATCCAAGATTGAATCGATGATCGCGGCGCTTTCCATCAGATTCTCGCCGTTGTCCAGCATCAAGGCTGGCACACGCGCGATCGGGTTGTAGCCTTTGATAGCAGCCAGATCAGTGGCCGTTGAGAGGCCCTTATGCTCAAACGGTGTGCCAAGCGTGTGCAGAACGACGCCCACGCGACGAACAAAAGGCGATGCGTAACGGCCAACTAGTATCATTTTTTCTCCGGATATTCATGTTGTGAAAGCCCCACTACAGGGTGAGGTTTTGTACAGGTGAGTGCACTCAAGGCGCAGTCGTTTCGCTAAAATGTAGCGTTGTTCGACGATGAACTGTCAAACCCGTTCGAGTATCGCTCAAAACTTAGGGCAGACCAAGTGATTGATGTGAGTGAGTCGATTTTTTGCCTTAGCATCGCCCTTGAAGCCTGAATTAAGTGGTTTTGTGGCTGTTTTACCGGCTTACCGCTTGCGGATTAACGCATTGAATAAGAGGCCTGTTTTATGAGCTCTGTATTTTTTAAGTTTGTTGTGATGTCTTTAGCGTTTACAGCGCAAGTCATGCCAATCGCTCAGGCTCAAGGGCCCAGCGGTTTGCCTGAGGTCGCCCGGTCTCGCGTGGATTTGGGCGATTTTAAAATTGACACCACCGAAGTCAGTATTGGCCGCTTTGCTGAGTATGCTGGCCGCAAGGGCTTAGTCACGGCGGCCGAACGCGAGGGTGGGGGCTTTGAATATGTGATGGGCTGGCAACGGCGCGCCGGCTGGACGTGGCGTACCCCTTTCGGTCAACCGGCACAGCCAAGCGAACCGGCTGTGCATGTCAACTGGGCCGAAGCCCAAGGATTTTGCCAAGATGCGGGCGGGCGCTTACCGACCAAAGCGCAGTGGCAACGCGCCGCGTATACCGAGCAACGGTCTAGCCCCCCAGCGCCGTTTGAAAAAGGCAAAACTTACCCCTATCCAACGGGCGACAAACCCGACGGTGCCAACGTTGAGGGTGCTGCTGATGGCTGGCTGCGCCACGCACCGGTTGGTCAAACCCGCCAGGGTGTCAACGGTTTGTATGACATGGGCGCCAACGTCTGGGAGTGGTTGGCCGACACGCAAGACGGTGCGCGACTGACTGCTGGCGGGTCTTGGTGGTATGGCCCATCTCAGATGAAAGTCGAAGGGATGCAATACAAGCGCGCTGAGCTTTATGTGGTGTATGTCGGTTTTCGTTGCGTGTACTAGGCGTTAGCTCTAGTCAGGGCGGGTTTGGCAAAGCAGGTCGAAAGATGGTTGTGTAAGTTCGGGCAAGCTGCGTTGCGTATACTAGTACTTGAAGCGTTGCGAGGATCTGTCAGTTCTTAGCAGAGATCAAGGCAAGGCGCGATCGTTATTTTTTCACTTTTGGCAGGAAATCACTGTGGCGACTCCAATTAATTCTTTGACGTCTGATTTTGCGGTTGCGCCGCAGCTGACACCCGATGATATGGCTGCAGTGGCTGCCGCGGGTTTTAAAAGTGTCATCATTAATCGGCCAGATTTTGAAGATGGCCCCAATCAGCCAACTGCGGCGGCAGTGTCTGAGGCCGCACGTGCCGCGGGCTTGCGCGTGGCGTATCAGCCGGTCGTGAGTGGTCAGATGACCTCTGACGATGTCACCCATTTTTCAGAATTGCTGCAAACCTTGCCCGCACCGGTCTTGGCCTACTGTCGCTCGGGCACAAGGTGTACTGTGTTGTATCGGGCGGCTACGGGTAATTCTTAAGCAAACTGGCGCGTCGTATCGCCGCGCAACCCGTGATACGGTTCTTGCGCACGCTAATCTCAGTTCTTGCAGATATTCCTTTGCCGCAGGAGTGGATTCTACGCACCCTTTTTTCTGATCCCAAACTTGATACAAATCAAACTCGTATCAATCGCCGCTGGAGTAATTCGGGTTAAGGGACTAGGATAGGTGTTCGAACCCTTGCTATGGAGCGTGCACAATGTTTAAGAAAATTCTGATTCCCACCGATGGCTCAGCTTTATCCGCCCAGTCCGCGAATGCTGGGATTACGTTTGCGCGATCAATCAGTGCTGAAATCGTAGCGCTGTATGTCACCCAGCCTTTTGCAGCGACCATGGGCTATGACGGGATGTCGGCGGCTTATGCCTTTACCGATGAGGATTACGAAAAAGCGAACGCCGAGCAGGCGCAAAAGCACCTCAAAGCCGTAGTCGATCGTGCGGATACGGCTGGGGTGAAGTCAAGCGCCCACGCGGTGTCAAACTTTAATATTGCCGACGGTATTGTGCAGGGCGCCATTGATTACCAATGCGATCTAATTTTTATTGGCAGTCATGGTCGTAGCGGGTTTTCGCGTTTGTTGCTTGGTAGTGTCACCACCAAGGTACTTGCCCTAACGCATAACCCCGTGCTGGTTTACCGCGTAAAAGACGAGTCTAAAAAATAGGCTTCTCTGAAGCTAAGACGAGCCTAAAAAATAGGCTTTTCTAAAGCTATACCCCTATCTCTAATAGGGTAAATAGACTGTTTCTGGCGGGTCGCTTGCTTAGTAGCTTATGATAAGCAACACGCTGGGATCAGTTGCGGTGGCCATCGCTGCCCGTGATGCCCTAGGAGAGCGCTCATGACGATCAAAGTCGGCGATCGGGTACCCGATGCCACCCTCACAGAATTTATCGAAACCGAAACCGCTGGTTGCACCTTAGGCCCCAATGCCTTTCAAGTGGCAGACTTGGTCAAGGGCAAAAAGATTTTGATGTTTGCTTTGCCTGGCGCCTTTACGCCAACATGCTCAGCGAAGCACGTACCTGGTTACGTTGATCACATTGATGCGATCAAAGCCAAGGGCGTTGACGAAGTATGGTGCGTGGCGGTGAACGACGCGTTTGTGATGGGTGCCTGGGGCCGTGAGTTAAAAGCAACCGGTAAAGTGCGCATGTTGGCTGACGGCTCAGCAATCTGGACTAAAGCTTTAGGGCTTGAGTTAGATCTGACCGCTCGCGGCATGGGTGTGCGTTCAAACCGTTACGCTGCTTACATCGTTGACGGCGTGGTGAAGGTTCTTCATAACGAAGGCCCCGGCAAGTTTGAAGTCAGTGACGCTGCTTCGATGCTGAAAGCAATCTAACCTTTTGTCTAGTTAGAAACAGCAAGAACCCAGCTCAGCATATTGATCGCAGCAGTATCGAATTTGTTTTAAGGTGGTTGCGGTTAGAAAATTGCTGAGGCAGGTTTGAAAGATATCCCGTTACGACGTTGCGTAAGCAGCTAGTAACGGGATTTTTTTTCGTGGAAATTAGTCGTCTTTATACTTAGAGTGGATCGCCAGAAATCCAGCCCTTTCCATCATAAAAGCGTCAACTACTAGTGGATCAAAGTGTGCGCCTCGCTGGGATATGATTTCGCTCACAACATCCTCAAAGCTCCAGGCAGCCTTATAAATACGCTTACTCATCAAGGCATCAAAAACATCTGCAAGGGCCATAATCCGCGCAGGTAGCGCAATCGCTTCGCCTTTTAAACCGCTTGGGTATCCAGAGCCATCCCATTTTTCATGATGATCGCCGGCAATCTGAATGGCGATGGTGACTACACCACTGCCTCCTTGGGTTTCGATTTCAGCAGAGGCAAGAATCGCTCGGCCAATAGCAGCGTGCGTCTTCATGACCTGCCACTCTTCATCGTTTAATCTTCCCGGCTTATGTAGGATGCTATCGGGGATTCCCACCTTTCCAATATCGTGTAATGGCGCCGCCTTAAATAAGAGTTTGATCATTTCATCGCTCAACTCTTTTTTGTAGTGTCCCATCTTTTTTAATCTCAGGGCGAGATTTCTGACGAAATGCTGCGTACGAAGAACGTGGTTGCCTGTTTCATTGTCGCGAGCCATCGCAAGAGCATTTAGACATGCCAAGAATTTTGACTCGGTTTGAGTAGTTTTTTTATTTGCTGAGTGCTTACCTAACAGAGCAGTCTCTAGCTCCGCAGCACGATCCGCTTTTTCATCGTTAGCGATCACTAGTTCAGCAGCACGATCCGCTTTTTCAACATTCGCAATAACTAGTTCAGCAGCA
>JBIIWK010000228.1:0-5618 GCA_044338955.1 Burkholderiaceae bacterium | reverse complement strand
TGCGATTTTGCGAGTCGTCTTGAATACCCGTTGCCAACACTTGTAGGCCCCAGGCTCGTGCGGCAATATCGCTTGCAATTGCTGCGATAGATGGGTCGAGCGACGCCAAACGAGCGGCCTCAGAGTTGCTTGCAACAGGCTCGCGCTTGACGCCGGGATACTCTCGGTTTAACCAGTTTTGACACTGTGCCAACGCCTGAGGGTGCGCCATGATTTTCGTGATGCCAGTCATGTCGCCACTTTTTGTCAGCAAGCAATGGCGAATCAACAACGAACGCTCGCCCAAGATGCGTAACGACGAACCCAACAACAAATCAAGGGTGCGGTTGACAGCACCTTCGGTTGAGTTTTCAACGGGCACCATACCAACCTGTGCCGCACCCGCCTCAACCGCGCGAAACACCTCGTCAAACGAGGCGCAAGGCATACCTGTGACCGAGTGTCCGAAATGTTCAAAGGCGGCTTGTTCAGAAAATGAACCTGCGGGCCCTAAAAAGGCAACGGTCAGCGCTTGTTCAAGACCACGACACGCGGAAATGATTTCTGTCCAGACCGAAGACACCGCCTCATTAGGCAAAGGGCCTCGATTCAGTGTTTGCAGTTGCCGGATCACCTGCGCCTCGCGCTCGGGGCGCAATACTGGGCCTTGAGCATTGAACGCATGCTTGACTTCGCCCACCTCTTGGGCCGTGCGCGCGCGTTGATTCAATAAATCAAGAATCTCGGCATCAATCTGATCAATGCGCTGACGTAACGGCAACAACTTAGCTTGAAATGACTCATCCATGCGCTTTCTCAAAGTCCTTTAGGTATTCAATCAGTGCCAGCACACCTTCGAGCGGCATCGCGTTATAGATTGAGGCACGCAAGCCGCCTACCGATTTGTGCCCTTTTAACTGCATCAGACCACGCGCTTGAGCACCTTGCAAGAACTCTGTTTCAAGCACGGTGTCTGGCAAAAAGAACGGCGCGTTCATACGCGAGCGAACCGAGCGATGTACTGGCAATCGATAAAAATCACTTTGGGCAAAAAAACCATACAACGCTTGTGCCTTAGCAATGTTCAGTTGCTCGATTTTTTCAAGGCCGCCTTGCTTTTTTAGCCATTTAAAAACTAAACCCGCCATATAAATCGCATACGTGGGGGGCGTGTTGAACATAGAATGTTGCGCCGCAACATTAGCGTAGTCAAATGCCGACGGGCATATCGGCAAGGCATACCCAATCAAATCACGCCGCACGATCACAATCGTCAGGCCGGCGGGACCTGCATTTTTTTGCGCCCCGGCAAAGATCATGCCGGTTTGCTTAATCGGAAACGGACGCGACAAAAAATGCGATGAGGCATCAACCACAAGAGGTACCTCAGGCGCCCCAAGGCTAGCCATTGAGGGCCACGCCATGGTTTCAACGCCACCAATGGTTTCATTACTGCACAGATGAAGGTAGGCCGCGTCTTTGCGCACTTGCCACGTATCGGTCGCAGGCACCCAAGTAAACGGCTGTTGCTGCACGCCGTCCATCAGCGCGGACGCGGCGCTACTGGCAGCGATATGCGCATCACCGTAGCGCTTGCATTCTTGATGGGATTTGACCGACCAAACACCTGTGAGTACAAAATCCGCTTTAGGCTGAGCCATGCGTCCCAGCAAATTCAACGGGATAATCGCGTTTTCAGCCGTGGCCCCACCCTGCATAAACAAGATGGCGTAATCAGACGGGACGGCCAAGAGTTCACGCAGATCAGCCTCTGCTTCGGTATAAATTTGGATGAACTCGCTACCGCGATGGCTCATTTCCATCACAGACATACCACTGCCGTGCCAGTCAAGCATTTCAGCAGCCGCTTGCTGCAAGACCTCTTCGGGCATGACCGAAGGGCCTGCGGCAAAATTCCAGGGGCGTGCCATATTAAGTGTCCGACCCAGCCTCATCAGGGGTGCCAGCTGCACTTGCGTCAGGCGCTACGCCGTCAACCAAAGGATCATCACCCTCATCATCGACATCACTTTCAACCACGCGCCGTACGCCAGACAACATGCTGCCATCATCAACGCTAATTAAAGTGACACCCTGAGTGGCGCGGCCCATCTCACGAATGCCCGCGACAGGTGTGCGTACCAACACGCCACCCGTTGTAATCAACATGATCTGGTCAGTAGCGTTGGCCAACACGGCACCCACAACCTTACCGTTACGTGCCGACGTTGAAATCGCGATCATGCCCTTGGTACCGCGGCCATGACGGGTGTACTCGCCAATGGGGGTGCGCTTACCAAAGCCATTTTGCGTTGCCGTCAAAACGGTTTGCGTTTCATCGCCTGCGACTAACATGGCAATGACCGCTTGCCCCTCTTCAAGCTGCATACCGCGCACACCGCGGGCGTTGCGGCCCATCGGACGCACGTCGTTTTCGTCAAAGCGTACTGCCTTGCCCGAATCAGCGAACAGCATGACGTCGTGCTTGCCGTCAGTGAGTTCAGCCCCGATCAAGAAATCACCCTCATCAAGGTCAACGGCAATGATGCCGGCCTTACGTGGATTAGAGAAGTCAGACAACAAAGTCTTTTTAACCGTACCGCGCGAGGTTGCCATAAAGATGGTTTGATCGTCGCTAAACGCCTTGATCGGCAAGATGACTGTGATCTTTTCACCATCCACAAGCGGGAACATATTGACGATGGGACGCCCGCGCGACGTTGAGGTGCCCTGCGGAACCTCCCAGACCTTAAGCCAATAAAGGCGACCGCGGTCAGAGAAGCACAACAAGAAATCGTGCGTGTTAGCTGTAAAGAGCTGGTCAATCCAGTCGTTTTCTTTAGTGGCTGCCGCGCGCTTGCCACGACCACCGCGGCGTTGCGCGCGGTATTCAGACAAGGGCTGGCTTTTAATATAGCCACTGTTAGATAGCGTCACCACCATATCCACAGGCGTGATCAAGTCTTCGGTATCAAGATCTGTCGCGTTCATTTCAATATCTGAACGACGCGCATCTTTGGCATTGATCGAGAACTCGGTCTTGATAGCCTGCAGCTCTTCACTAATAATCACAGTGATCCGCTCAGGACGCGCCAAGATATCGAGCAAATCAGAGATCGTATCCATCACGCCTTTGTACTCGCTGACAATCTTGTCTTGCTCAAGACCTGTCAAGCGTTGCAGACGCATATTCAAAATTTCTTGCGCTTGCGTTTCGCTTAAGCGATACAACCCATCGCCCTGCAAGCCAAAGGTCTCGGGCAAATTATCTGGCCGATAGGCAGCACGCCCGCCTACCGCTTCAGTGTCTGCACGCGATAACATTTCGCGCACCAAAGACGAATCCCAGGATTTATCCATCAAATCCTGACGCGCCACAGGTGGTGTGGGTGCAGCCTTGATGATACGGATGAACTCATCAATATTAGCGAGAGCAACAGCCAGACCCTCAAGCACGTGTCCACGCTCGCGCGCTTTGCGCAACTGAAACACGGTGCGGCGCGTGACCACTTCGCGACGGTGCGATAAGAAGTACTCGACCATCTGCTTTAAGTTCAGCAGACGCGGCTGGCCATCTACCAAAGCGACCAGATTCATACCAAAGGTGTCTTGCAACTGGGTGTGCTTATAGAGGTTGTTCAGCACCACCTCAGGCACTTCACCGCGCTTAAGCTCGATCACCAGACGCATACCGTCTTTATCGGATTCGTCGCGAATGTCTGAGATACCTTCGATTTTCTTTTCGTTAACGAGTTCAGCGATGCGCTCTTGCAAGGTCTTTTTATTGACCTGGTAAGGCAAGGCATCGACCACAATCGACTGGCGATTGGTGGCAAAGTCTTCAAAGTGTGTTTTGGCGCGCATGATGACGCGCCCACGACCCGTGCGATAACCCTCGCGCACACCCACGATGCCATAAATAATGCCACCCGTTGGAAAATCAGGTGCCGGGATCAGTTCAATCAGTTCATCGATGGTGCATTCGGGGTTGCGTAAACAATATAAGCAGCCGTCTACAACCTCAGCCAGATTATGGGGGGGGATATTGGTGGCCATACCCACCGCAATGCCCGAGCTGCCGTTGACTAATAAATTAGGCAAGCGCGAGGGCAACAGTAAAGGCTCGTGTTCGCTACCATCATAGTTAGGGCCAAAATCAACGGTTTCTTGATCAATGTCAGCTAAGAGCTCGTGCGCAATTTTGGACAAGCGGATTTCGGTGTAACGCATTGCAGCAGCGTTGTCACCGTCGATCGAGCCAAAGTTACCCTGACCATCTACCAACATATAGCGCAATGAAAAATCTTGCGCCATACGCACGATGGTGTCATACACAGCCTGATCGCCATGCGGATGGTATTTACCAATCACATCGCCGACAATACGCGCAGACTTTTTGTAGGCGCGGTTCCAGTCGTTATTGAGTTCGTGCATGGCAAACAAGACACGCCGGTGCACAGGCTTGAGACCATCCCGGACATCCGGGAGTGCGCGCCCCACGATCACGCTCATTGCGTAATCGAGATAACTGCGGCGCATTTCTTCTTCCAGTGAGATCGGAAGCGTTTCCTTGGCGAAGGAATCCATAAGCTGACGGTTGATAAACAGGGAGGGCAAAACCCGAGATCGGGGCGTAAAGACAGGCTAAAGGTCAACCTTGGATTCTACACCGCCCGCCCCCTGTATGATCTGTTTGAGCCAATAACGCTTTGAAACAGCGCCCCTGCATTTACGCTGCCTTTTGAACAAGGCCTCGGCGCTCAGGCTCTCATTTATTTACCAGTTGATTCAAGCGCCACCGCTCGGGGGCAGACCCTGAGCCACTCAGTTGAACCCGTTGATTTGGGCGGCTAAAGGCTACTTTTTTGACGAAAAAACCACGATTGTTGCCAAAAACCAACAAGAAACCTCACGGAACCGTAGAAATCCGACTATGAAAGCATTTCGAATTCAAGAAGTCTCACAAAAGTTCAACAAATAGCTTAAGATTCGACACAGCACGCAGAACATTAGGCCAGAGATGTTTTTTTGCAGGACAAACATTGTTGTACTGACTTAATATTTTGATGTATTTATTTGCGGCGGGGGTTCGCTGCGAGTCACTTATCCAGCTACAAGCTCATCGAGGAAAATTATGAACAAGACCTCCAAAATCGCTCTGGCACTTGCCTTTGCAGCTATCACCGCCTCAGGCGTTGCTTCCGCACAAGCGGTTGACAACTGGCGTAATGGCAGTAACGAATTATCTTGGAAAAACGGCACCAACGAACTTTGCTGGCAGAATAACTTCTGGACCCCAGCAACTGCTGCAGTTGATTGCGGTAAGCCAAAAGCCAATCCAATGGCAGACAAAGTTTCGATCAAAGCCGAAGCCCTGTTTGACTTTGACAAGGCTATTGTTAAGCCAGAAGGCAAAAAACTGCTTGACCAAGTCGTTGCTCAACAGAAAGCTATCAAACTCGAAACCATCATTGCTATCGGTCACACTGACTCGATCGGCTCAGATGCATATAACCAAGGCTTGTCAGAGCGCCGCGCCGCTGCTGTTAAAGCTTACTTGGTTACCCAAGGCATCGATGCAAACCGCATCACTGCTTCTGGTAAAGGTAAATCACAACCTGTTGCTGACAACAAGACAG
>JBIIWK010000227.1:0-5640 GCA_044338955.1 Burkholderiaceae bacterium | reverse complement strand
AATTTACAAAGTAAGGATCAGACATGAACAACGGAACCATCGTTCAGTGCATCGGCGCAGTGGTGGATATTCAGTTTCCCCGCGATCACATGCCAAACATCTATGAGGCGCTTCGCCTGACAGATGATTCTTCAGCTTTTGCTGAAAAAGGCTTGACCTTCGAAGTTCAACAGCAATTGGGTGACGGCGTTGTTCGCACCATTGCGCTTGGACCAAGCGATGGTTTGCGCCGCGGTATGGCTGTTGCAAAAACCGGCGCACCGATTTCGGTACCCGTTGGTGTGGGCACTTTGGGCCGGATCATGGACGTTTTAGGACGCCCGATTGATGATGCGGGTCCAATCCAAAGTGAAGAGCGTCGCTCGATTCACCAAAATGCTCCAAAATTTGATGAGCTGTCACCCTCTGTCGAGTTACTTGAAACTGGCATTAAGGTGATTGACCTGGTTTGCCCGTTTGCTAAAGGCGGTAAAGTCGGTCTGTTTGGTGGCGCAGGTGTGGGCAAAACAGTCAACATGATGGAACTCATCAACAACATCGCGAAACAACATAGTGGTTTGTCAGTGTTTGCCGGCGTGGGTGAGCGTACTCGCGAAGGTAATGACTTCTATCACGAGATGGAAGAATCAAACGTGCTTGATAAAGTGGCCATGGTGTTTGGTCAGATGAACGAGCCGCCAGGTAACCGTTTGCGCGTGGCGTTGACCGGCCTGACGATGGCAGAGAAGTTTCGTGACGAAGGTCGCGATATCTTGTTCTTCGTTGATAACATCTACCGTTACACGCTGGCAGGTACTGAAGTATCCGCTTTGCTGGGTCGTATGCCTTCTGCTGTGGGTTATCAACCAACCCTCGCTGAAGAAATGGGAAAGTTGCAAGAGCGTATTACTTCAACCAAGCAAGGTTCGATTACTTCGGTGCAAGCGGTTTATGTGCCAGCCGATGACTTGACTGATCCCTCGCCTGCAACGACTTTCCAGCATTTGGATTCAACAGTTGTGTTGTCGCGTGACATCGCAGCGCTTGGTATTTATCCAGCGGTTGATCCGCTCGATTCGACCAGTCGCCAGCTAGATCCGCACGTGGTCGGTGAAGAGCATTACAACGTGGCGCGTGGTGTTCAGCAAACCTTGCAACGTTACAAAGAACTGCGCGATATTATTGCGATCTTGGGTATGGACGAGTTGTCACCTGAAGATAAGCAAGCCGTTGCGCGTGCGCGTAAGATTCAGCGTTTCTTGTCGCAGCCTTTCCATGTGGCCGAGGTCTTCACGGGTTCGCCAGGCAAGTATGTACCCTTGTCTGAGACCATTCGTGGTTTCCGTATGATCGTCGAAGGCGAGTGCGATGCATTGCCTGAGCAGGCGTTCTACATGGTGGGATCGATCGACGAAGCCTTCGAGAAAGCCAAGAAACTCCAATAAGGATCTATCATGGCTACCATCAAAGTCGACGTTGTCAGTGCAGAGCAATCTCTGTACTCAGGCGATGCTAAGTTTGTAGTACTGCCCGGCGAGTCGGGTGAGTTGGGTATTTTGCCCGGCCACACCCCGCTGATCTCGCGCATTCGACCTGGTTTGGTGCGCATTGTTCTCGAAGACAATTCTGAAGAGAGCATTTTCGTGGCGGGCGGTTTGCTAGAAGTGCAGCCAGGGCATGTCACTGTGCTGTCTGATACCGCGATTCGCGGCGGTGATCTTGACGAGACAAAAGCAGATGCTGCACGTCTTGCAGCGCAAGAAGCTTTGCGTAACGCTAAAGATCAGGCCAGTATGGATGTGGTCAAAGCAGAGCTCGATATGTTGGCAGCGCAAGCGTCAGCAGCACGGCGTATCCGCGAGTTGACTAACAAGCACTAAATACGGCATTCGATACTGACGTAGTTGACGTCAGCGGCGGTAAAAACTACACGCCTTGAATTGCACCTCAATAGTTGGACACCTATCCAACTACTGAGGTTTTTTTTTGCCTCTTGTGATCCTCGGTCACTCTTGGGGTTGCGCTGAGACTCAAGTGTTAGAGCTCTAGATTCTCTGCAGATCGCGACAGCCGAGCCCTAGTGCGTAAAGGTGCTGTTGCGTAAACTCCGACTATTCTTTGCATCACATCAAGCCTAGCCTAATGGTTTTGGCTTGGAGAGAAAAGATGCGACAACAAATAGACTGCGCAGTATTGCGACTGGCGGCTCATCGCATGTGGATTGAGGATGTATTGTCGGGGGCTGCACCTGCCTTGACACGCGTCAGATTGCACCAGCTTGAGTGGGAGGCAGGGCAAGACCTCGAGGTCAGCACAACCGAGGTTGTGACTTTACCTGCACAAGCGCTTGCTCAAGCGGGTGTTAGTCTTAGGCGTTTCGACCTATGCTTATTGCCGGTATCGCTCGACACCTTGGCCTGGACGCGGCAGGCACTCGCCATGATCCCGCGTGGCCCTTTTTTACCACTTGTTGGAATTCTTCAAAATCTGAAGTCTGCGGCAATGCAAGACCTACTTGAGCTTGGGATGACTGATTTTGTAAGGTTGCCTTTGTGCCCAGATGAGTTTCGTGCAAGGGTGCTCACGACCGTTTCGCGTGTGCCAAAGCCAGGCACCTTGCGTGAGCCCGACCCTGGTTATACTGCGTCAGACTGGTGCGCAGCGGTGCCTCCGTCAAGTCCAAAGCTTCTTCAGGCGACCGTAATGCAGCCCGTGGCTGGCCATGCGGCTGTGAAATTACCAGGCCATGTGGGGCAGGTGTTTTTAAACGCTAAAGCGCAGAAGGTGAAGATTGGCCGTGGCGTTGATCGACAGCCACTGAAGAGCGCGATCGCGTTCAACGCCATCCATCATCAAACAGAGCAGTCAGGCTCTTTCCGTGATGCAAAAAATAAGCTGGTGAGCAATTTTGAACGTACTTATATCACTGAGGCGCTCATCAAGCACAGCGGTAATATTGCCATGGCAGCGCGAGCGTCAAATAAGCATAGGCGGGCGTTTTGGGCATTGATGCGCAAACATGACATCGCGGCTGAGTTGTACCGCGAAGATGACGGCGAAGAGTAAAATAACCAGTGAACAAGCGACAGCCTGAGCGTGATGCTTGACTGGCGCAAGACTTAAAAAAGGACTCCTGTGGGCGTTACACCATTACAAAACGATGTATTTCTGCGCGCACTTAAACGTGAGCCGGTGCCCTACACCCCGACATGGTTAATGCGACAGGCAGGGCGATACTTGCCCGAATACAACGCAACGCGGGCGCGTGCAGGGTCTTTTATGAACTTGGCACAAAGCCCAAGCTACGCGGCTGAAGTCACGCTTCAACCGCTCGAGCGTTTCAATCTTGACGCGGCCATTTTATTTTCTGACATCTTGACTGTTCCAGACGCGATGGGCTTGGGCCTATCGTTTGCACAAGGTGAGGGCCCGCGGTTTGCACGCCCGCTTCGTACCGAGCACGACGTCAACAAGCTTGAAGTTCCTGACCTGGGTAAGCTGCAATATGTTTTTGATGCGGTCAGCTTAATACGCACCGAACTAAATGGCAGGGTGCCTTTGATTGGTTTCGCGGGTAGCCCGTTTACGGTTGCCTGCTATATGGTCGAGGGGCAGGGCAGTGACGATTACCGCTTGATTAAAAGTATGCTTTACGCCCGCCCAGATTTATTACATCGCATTTTGCAGATCAACGCTCAAACCACTGCGCTGTATTTAAATGCTCAAATTAAAGCGGGTGCACAGGCAGTTATGATTTTTGACAGTTGGGGTGGCGTACTTGCCGATCAACTGTTTCAGCAGTTTTCGTTGCATTACACCCGTCAGGTGGTGCAGCAACTGATCAAAGAGCACGAAGGGCGTGTTGTGCCCTCGATTGTCTTCACGAAGGGTGGTGGGCAGTGGCTCGAGCAAATTGCAGCGTGCGGCGCCGACGCGGTCGGACTTGACTGGACGGTCGACCTCAATAGCGCACGTAAGCGCGTGTCGGATTCTGTCGCTTTACAGGGTAACCTTGATCCTATGGCACTTTTTGGGGGTGAGGCGGCGATTAGGGCAGAAGTTCGGCGTGTGCTCGAGGCATTTGGCGAGGTCGGACGCGGCGGCCATGTGTTTAATCTTGGGCATGGGATTTCACAATTTACCCCCCCAGAGGCCGTAGCCGTGTTGGTAGACGAAGTTCGCGCCTTCAGCCCGAAGTTTCATGCTCAGTAACGTTAGAGCTAACAGCGGCGTAGTTTTTGAGGTGATTTCCGTTGAAAACCTTACGAAATAAGTTTTTTTTTGTAAGTTATGCACAAATTTTGCAAATTTAGGAAAATGCTTAAAATTTTAATAATCACTTCGAAAATGACTTGTATCCCTTTGAATTTAAATGATAAACACTCTGACTTTCAAAAAGACCATGCTGCAATGCACTTCTAAATTGTGCAATAAGTGCTTACGGTGATTGAGTTTTCCCCAAAGTTATCCACAGGATCTATTTTTTGTTTCGAAAGCCCTGTATCTCAGTGCCTTAGTGCACTAACAGAGAAACCACTTTAACTACATGGCTGACCTTATCCCGTCCGAGTACAGCGACACGACTGCAAAAATACGGTGGGTTCGAATTGCGTTAGACGTTCCTCTGGCCGATTCATACGATTATCGGTCGACAGAGCCCGTTAACGTGGGCGATCGTGTCATCGTCGTCTTTGGACGTCGAAAAATGATTGGAGTCGTCGTCAGTTTGCCCGACTTACCAAATTACGATCCTGAAAAGGTCAAAGAAGTGTCGGCTGTGTTGAAAGATATCGGGCCGCTCAGCAAAAGTTGGTTGCAGTTCGCAACTTTCGCGGCTGAATACTACCAACGTCCACTCGGTGAGGTAATTTTACCGGCGCTGCCGATGCCTCTGCGCAGCGTGGCATCGTATCAAGGCAAGCGCTCGGGTGCTGGCCCTGTGGCTCGCCTAAGTAAACGCCGTGCTGTCCAACAAGAGGCTGCGGTAATTTCGACGGTGCCGCAACTCAACAGTCAGCAAGAGCAAGCTGTTGCGGCACTGGTTGCCGCAAACGGCTTTAAGACTTTTTTGCTCTATGGAGTGACCGGAAGCGGTAAAACCGAGGTGTATCTGCATGCGGCCGCACAGACCTTAGCGCGTGGTAAACGTGTGCTGATGCTGGTACCCGAAATCAATCTGACGCCACAATTTGAGCAGTCCTTACGTGCACGTCTTGAACCTGTGGCAGGGATCAATGGTGTGGCGGTCTTGCATAGCGCCCTGTCAGACGGCGAGCGTCTGCGTGCCTGGTTACGGGTACAGGCCGGCGAGGCCCGCATTGTGCTCGGTACACGTTTAGCCATCTTTGCACCGCTCGACGACCTTGGGCTCATCGTCGTGGATGAAGAGCATGACCCTTCTTACAAGCAGCAAGATGGGTTGCGCTATTCGGCGCGTGATCTGGCGGTTTGGCGGGCACATGATCTGGGGATCCCTGTAGTGTTGGGGTCTGCGACCCCGTCGCTCGAGAGTTGGGCCAACGCCGAGAAATTAACCTATCAAAGGCTTGACTTGCCTGCGCGCGCGCGCGCGGTCACATTGCCTTCGGTACGCCTGGTCGATACGCGTCGCTTGCAAATGGATCACGGCTTGTCGCCCCATCTCTTAGAGGCGATGCGTGC